>SACC01000372.1 GCA_009928745.1 Clostridia bacterium | reverse complement strand
TTCTTAAAGATAAAGATATTAAGGATTTTACCGATAAATTGACCGTCGCCGAGAACCGCGGCGAAACATTCAAGGAGTTATCACATAATCCGTTGCTACTGACCGCGATGCTTACAATATACGCAGAAAAGAACGAGTTCCCCGAAAGCAAGGCGGAGATATACGAGCGCTGCTTCGAGCTTATAACATCCGAACGGGAAGAAGACAAGCAATTACAGCTGCCCGAAGCGCTGACGAAGCCGTTAAGCGTACAAGCGATGGTGCGGCAGCTTGCTTTCACTATTCATAAGGGCGGGGACGCCAATCAAGCTATTGAGAGCTATATCCGCGATACGCTTTCAAAAAATGGGATTCGCAAAGAAGAGGATGAGCTTAGCAAGATCCGTGAAAGCTTCTTCAAATATCTTGAGCAGCGTTCTCTCTACTCTGCGGGCAGATTCCTCCACGAAACCTTTAAGGAATACCTTGCAGCGAAGTATATTCATAGTCGTCTATCTATAAAAACCAATTCTGAAATATGCGAATTAGAGTATATAGACACTATAAACGTAGAGGAAGCCCCTATCAAAGCTTTAACCAAGCTTTATTGCGCCAATCTTGAGCAATGGGCGCCCGTAATAGAGTTTTTTCTTATATTAACCGATTACAAGCATAAGTTAGATTTTTCGCCACTCTCGGTAATCTTAACTGACCTGCTTAAAGCGGAAAATTACAAAAAATGGCGGCGCTTTGGTTATGAACACGAGGTGTATTATAGGGCTAATTACGATATCCTATGCCGGGCAGTCACACAGCTTGCCAATCACCGCCAAGCCACCGAAGCCCTGATAATTACCGACATACTCAAGCGGACAGCGACGGAATCGCGCAATCCCTTTGAAGATTTATTTTATTATTTATTAAAATATGATATGCGCAGCGGTTTAACAGACGCGTTAAGTTTAGACAAGTTGAAGGATAAAAGTGTTAGACCTATAGTTTATTTGATTATCGACAAGCTTATACTGTGCTATGAAGCTCCGCTCGCAGAAAAACTAAAACAATTAAAATCGGATTATGCGGAAGCGTTAAAGCTTTCCGACAAATATAAAGATGAACTAAAAGATTTTTCATATAAATACGCCGTTACATGCCGTCGCGGCTACCGATTATTTGATGGAAAGAATGATTTTGAAAAATCGCTTAAAATCGGCGTTACTATGGCTGAATTAACAAATATTACTATTATAAAAGATGATGCGTTTAGTGGTTGCACAGGGCTTACGTCGGTAATAATACCCGACAGCGTAAATAGTATCGGTAATTATGCATTTGAAGCTTGCATAGGGCTTACATCGGTAATAATACCCGAATATGTAAAAAGTATTGGGAGTTATGCATTCGAAGATTGCACAGGGCTAACGTCGGTAACAATACCCGACAGCGTAAAACATATAGGGGATAATGCATTCTGGGGTTGCACGGGGCTTACCGACATAATTGTCAACGATGGCAGCAAGCACTATAAGTCACAAGACGGAGTATTGTTTTCAAAGGATATTACGGAATTGATATTATTTCCTCAAGGTAAAAAAGGCTCTTATATATTACCTAACAGTGTGAATAGTATCGGACGGCGTGCTTTCTCCAAGTGTAGTGGGTTGACCTCGGTAACAATTCCCTACAATGTAAAACATATCGGAGATTGGGCATTCGATGGTTGCACGGGGCTTACTGACATAATTGTCAATAATGACAGCAAGCACTATAAGTCACAAGACGGGGTATTGTTTTCAAAGGATATGACGGAATTAATATTATATCCTC
>SACC01000371.1 GCA_009928745.1 Clostridia bacterium | reverse complement strand
CTGCATAAATTTTTCTTGTATAGTACCTTCGGATCTTAATATATTAAAAATCATTATTTTTCCTTATCTGCGTAATACCTTTAGTATTAGCGGCAATTAATATTTATTTCAGTCTTGCTGGGATAACATCGTGGCGCACAAGATCTTCATAGCTTTGAGGGCGCACAATATAATCGGCTTTGCCGTCTTTAACCAGTACGACGGGCGGCACAAGATTGCGGTTATAATTACTCGACATAGAATAATTGTACGCGCCTGTAGAGAATACCGCGATAATATCTCCCTCTTCCACTTTGGCGAGTTTTACATTCTTACTGATAATATCACCGCTTTCACAGCATTTGCCGGCAATAGTAACTATCTCATCAGCGGGCGCATTGGCGCGATTGGCTATAACTGCGCTGTACTTTGAGTTATAAAGCGCGTAACGCGGATTATCGAACATTCCGCCGTCAATCGCAACATATTTTTTGATATCCTTGATATCTCTTATCATACCTGCGCTATATAGCGTAATACCCGCCTCGCCGACTATTGCCCTGCCGGGTTCTATAGTTAGTACGGGTTTTCTTATCTGCTTGGTCTCAATCATACTTTTTACACCGCGCGCAACTGTCGCAACATACTCCGAATAATCGTCTACTGTATACTTCGGATCCTCTTCCGTGTAATATATGCCAAAACCACCGCCGAGATTAAGCTCATTAGTAATAATGCCCCTATCCTCAAGCGCTTTGATAAATGATGTCATCTTGTCAATCGCAATGATATACGCCGTCTTGTCGAATATCTGCGAGCCGATATGACAATGCAGTCCGTGATAGTCGAGATTAGAATATTCTTTAACCGCGTCGATAACGATATCCGCTTCACCCAGCGCGATAGAACAGCCGAATTTGCTGTCTGCCCTCGCAGTCTGCACAAAATGATGGGTATGCGCCTCAACTCCCGGATTAACTCTGACAAGCACCTTTTGCAATACCGAATATTTCTTTGCAATACTGTCAATTATCGGCAGCTCCATAAGGTTGTCCACAACTATAATGCGTACTCCGTTAGATACGGCAAGCTCTATCTCCTTGGGAAGTTTGTTATTGCCGTGGAAGTACATGTCAGCGCCCTTAAAGCCTGCTCTTAACGCGGTATACATCTCACCGCCCGATACAACATCAGCTTTAAGTCCTTCGTCGCCAATCAATTTATACATTGCCATACAGGATAATGCCTTTGATGCAAAACATACATTGCCGTCGCCGTATTCTTCATTCATCGTTTTGACAAAAGCGCGGCATACCTTGCGGATATAATCTTCATCCAATACATAGAGCGGAGTGCCGAAGCTTTTTACAAGCTCGGTTGCAGCTGCGCCTCCTATCTCTAATACGCCTGCGCTGTTAATCTTCAATGTGTCCCTGAGATTCATAATTGTTCTCCTTGCAATATTTACCTGCTAATTATAGTATAGCCTTATCAAAAAGTCAATAAAAACACTAATTTACTGTAATAGTCTTTTACTTAATAAAAGTTAAATCCTTTTACTTATTTTATTATTATGTCAAAAATTTATTTTATCTATGAAAAACGCGCGATTACGCGCGTTTTCGTCTAACAATAATTTTTAATAGAAAATATTCAACTTCTTATCCCCCACTTGCCCAGAGTCCTTTCGAATATTATCCCAAAATTCGCTTTTTCTGTGCCTTCAAGCGCAAGCAAATCGGTTGTGAATACTACCTGATTATTTTTTAATGCATATGCTACTCCAACTTTTTGATTCTTTTCAACCGGAGCTTTCAGCGGATATAGCTCAAACT
>SACC01000036.1 GCA_009928745.1 Clostridia bacterium | reverse complement strand
CATCAATGCAATACTATTTAAAAAACATTTTGCTTTCCGATGTTGAATTGACCGGAATGATTATCGGAACAAATACCCTTTCAAACGATGAAGCGGATTCAAGCGAGTGTGCTTTGCAAAACGGAAAGTTAAATTCATTTTCTTTCTCTTTTTCTCATAATCGGGATTTGTTATTTACTCACGATTCAACAAAAAATCATAACATATTTTTTGAGTATCTTTTTTCTTCTGTAGAACCAATGTTAAAGGGATACTATCTAGACGAAAACAAAAATGTTAAACTTGAATTTATTGAAAATGAACAGGAAACAAAATATATTATAGAAGAAATTCAAAACGGCATTAATTGTTTTGTTTCAAAATATAATAATATAGCCGAATGTTATCCATTTTTGAAAAATATTGCCGGAGCTGACAGTTATGCTCCTTTCAAATTTGTTATGAAAAGCAAAAAATATATAGAGCTAGTTTTTCAAAATAATTTACTTAATAAGGGAATATAATTATTTATGCCAATAAAATGTCCATTTTCAATTCCGACTCCTTATCTAATTCATACGCTATCTCTTATTAATTTAATCCCACTTTCAGTGTCCTTGGCGATATACTATATTTTTGCATAAACATAATATGTTTGCATCTTGCTAGGCATGACTCATCGGCATTATTTTGCTCAATAATCTTCCTTGCTTTCTCGAACATTTTTTTTTCAATATCAAGTTTTTGCATAAATGTTCTCCTTAACCGAAATAATAATTATTTATATAATTCGTCAAGAACGTTACTGACGTCACTTTACCATTACTTAATCAATCACTTAACCTATTACATAAATCCTAAATTTTATCTATAAAAATTTGGATAATTTTAGCGCATTTGTAAAAACTAACCAAGAGGAATTATGCAACAGGTAGAGGAATTTAAAAATATTAACGGTCTTTATGACAAATTAAAACAGGCGTTCAATAATAGTTTTGATATAAATATCGAAAAAATCAAAACTACCGAGGATACCGCGCTTCTTATTTATATTGAAGGGCTTACAGATAAGGATCTAATGGATAGAGATATTATTACTCCTATAAAGACATTGGATTTTGAAGGTAATATTGGAAATGCCATTAAAACCACTTACAAAGATGCTGAAGATTTTAATGACCTAATAACAAAAATTGTGGAAGGCAGCGTCGCCTTATGCTATAACGGATACGCCTTAATAATTGATTTTAGAAAGTGGACTACAAGGTCGGTAGAAAGTCCGGAAGCGGAGAATGTCACCAGAGGACCCAGAGAAGGCTTCAATGAGGACCTTGTTACCAATACATCACTTCTGCGCCGCAAAATCCGCAATGCGGGGCTAATATTCGAAAAATATAAAATCGGCAGGCAAAGCAATACCGCTGTTGTCATCGCATATATAGGCGGTGTAGTTAACGAGGATATTCTAGCCAAAGTGAGGAAAAGACTCGGCGAAATAGATATTGACATAATTCTCGAATCGGGAAGCATTGAGCAATACATTGAAAGAAATCCTTTCTCCACAGTATCAGGTATAGGTCTTACCCAAAAACCAGATATTGTTGCTGCAAGAATTCTTGAAGGGCGGGTGGCAATAATATGCGACGGGACGCCTCACGTGCTCACAATACCCGAACTATTCATAGAAAACATTCATTCTTCCGAGGATTATTATCATAGAACCTTCTTTGCCTCCTTTCTTAGAGCGCTTAGGATGATTGCTCTTTTTATCAGTATATTGCTGCCCGGACTCTCCGTAAGCATTATTAACTTCAATGCGGAAATGTTGCCTTCCACATTCTTAATCAGCCTTGTGGCGCTATCAGAAAAAACACCCTTCCCCGAAGCAGTTGAGATATTCTTCCTTATTCTTATGCTGGAGCTGTTAAAAGAATCCGGTACAAGGCTCCCAAAAACTATCGGTTCGGCAGTCTCCATTGTCGGCGCCTTAATCATTGGCGAGGCGGCAGTCCGAGCGGGTCTAGTCGGCGCGCCTACTGTTATTATTGTCGCGTTAACCGCGGTTACGAGCTTCATTATACCCAGCCTCAACGAATTCACCACAATATATCGTCTGGTTTTTCTGGCTCTTGGCGCGTCGTTCGGCATAATAGGCATTGGCGCAGGAATAGCCTTTATGCTTGCGCAGCTTAGTTCTATCAACTCTTTCGGCGTGCCGATTATGTCATTTTTTAGCAAACGTGAATTGAAGGACAGTATGATAAGATTTCCGCTCAAACAATTAAAATATAGACCGCAAAATATCGCAAAAAATAATATTAAGAGGGCTAATTGATGAAAAAGATGTTTCTGATTTTTGCATTAGTTGTTATTATTGTTAGTACTGCGGGTTGCTGGTCGAGTACAGAGGTGAAAAATCTGGCGATTGTCAGCAGCGTAATATACGATATGGATGACGAGAACAATTATTTGATTAAGCTCAATATTGTCAACCCTTCCGCAATAGGCTCTGCAGATACCGGCGGAGGAGGCAATAAAAAGGCGGGGATTACTCTTGACGGCAAGGGGAAATCATATACGGAAGCGCTAAATGACGTATCCGCAAATGTGGACAGAAGACTTTTTGCAGATCATAATAAGGTCAGATTTTTGACGGAAAAGGTAGCAACAAAGGACTATGCGGTTATTAATTTTTTAGATTTTATTATGCGTGACGCACTGACAGACGAAAGCGCTCTGTTTGTTGTCATAAGAGACGAGGACAAGGACAAGTTATATAATAGTACCGCTACAGGGCTATCAAATTTGATAGGAACTTTTTTAGACGAATTAGCAACAACACAACAAAAATATTGCTCTTCTATGACACATATTACAACCCTAGATTTTATAAAAGCTAATTATGCAGATGGCAAAGAGGCAGTTGCGGGAACACTATTTCTTGAAGAAACCGATAATATTCCCTCGCAAAACAGCGGATTGGAAGATCAAGAAATACAATATAAGATAGTATATGAAGGATTAGCTCTGTTCAAGGACTACTCTCTCGTAGGCTATATGAACGGCAAGGAAACGGAAATCTACAATATATTAACCAAGCAAGCAAAAACCGGTATAGTCACCATCCCGAAAGATGAGGATTTTGCCGCTCTGACTTGGAACAAGCCGAAGGCTATTATAAAAGCGTCTTATAATGGAGAAAACGCTATATTTGATATTAAAATTGAAGGAGAGCTTACAATTGATAAAATGTATATATATAATACGAGTGAAGAGCCTTTTTCGGATATCATGAAAACACTTAAAAAAGAGGTGAGCGAACAAATGAAAACTAGAACAAGCGCAGCAATTACCAAAGCGCAGGATTACGGCAGCGACATATTCGGCTTCGGAGCAATGCTTCATGCTCAAAATCCTAAGGCGTGGAGAATAATTGCCTCCGATTGGGAAGTCTACTTTAAGAACGCTACATTTAATGTCGAATGCGATTTTAAAATAAACCAACAGGGCGAAATCAACAAGCCCTTTATAAAATAAGTAGATATGACGAAAGCATCTTCAATTAGTCCATTACAATTATTATTGCTGACAGTAGGGAGCGCCTTGATGTTCCCATATACCTTTATGCCGGTATTGAATACCTATCCATACAACCAAGATGTCTGGGCAGTTTTGGTTGTTTCGCTATTCTATATTGTGATATTTAATCTTCCGTTACTGTTTATTATGATAAAATTCAGAGGTTTGACTATCAATGAGATTTTTGATACTATATCCGGCTCGGCGGTTGGAAAAGCATTGTCCATAATATATGTATTGTTGTTTTTAATGTGCTATTCGGCTTGTTTAATGGTCGCGCTACAATTCGTGAGCATTACATTAATGCCCTCAACGCCTATGTGGGCGCTGCTTTTTGTCGCCATTATTCCGATAACATATATTGCGATTAAAGGCGCAGGCGTTATAGGAAGGCTCGCAACTTTCATTGTGCCTTTAATATTAATTACAATAATAGTTTTTGCGCTGGCTGGTATAAAGATGATGGAATTTGACAATTTGAAGCCTATTCTTGCTGACTCTTCTTTTCTCGATATTAATCTCGGCGCTATGTATACCGCGGCAAGATTCTCCGAAATATCTATATTCTTAGTTTTCAGCTATTTTCTGAGAAAGGATGCGGATATAAAGAAGAATTACTTTCTGTCCGTTGCCGTCTTTGCCGTGTTCATTCTTATTATGGTGTTATCTACGCTGTTAGTGCTCGGATACGATATTGCAAGCATTTGCTATAATCCGTATTATATCTTCACTCGTCAGGTACAGCTATATGAGTCATTAGAAAAGGTGCAGGCGCTCAATTTGTTTGTATGGTTCCCGGGTACGCTGTTAAAATTATCAATATATTGCTTTATGGCAGCCTTTGTTCTTAACCGTATGTTCAAAAAGGTTTCCCGCAAAAAGTTCGCTATTGGACTAAGCGCGCTGGTGTATATTATCTGCTCGATAAAAATAATAAATAATACTGAATTTCTTCAATATATAGGTTCTGACAGGTTTTTCCCTTATGTGATATTTGCTATATGCTTTGTTATACCTTTAATACTTGTAGCCATATATTTTATGAGAAAAAAGAAAATTAACGAGAAATTGACCTTAGCGCTTAAAAAGAATAATGATGAGCAAAATTCAGAAGCTTCGCTCCCTTCCTAGCGCGCGAACAAAAACAATGCAGGCTAAATGATATGAAAGGCTGTAAACAAAGCCATATTAAAAAAAGTCACGGCGTGTCCCTGACTTTTTTCCTTAATCGTAACCACTGTTCGCAACATAAGCAACTTATATTATTAATTCATTTGCGCACCGGTTATCGGGTTATTCTTTATCAATCTGCGGTGGATAATTTTGTGGCAGATTATAAATGCAATAATGACAGCAACATAGGATATTCCCCAAGAAAGGAAAAGCAGCCTGATATCGTTATATTTAGCAAAAACCGTATATACCCATATTATTCTTATTGCCAATACGCCGAGCGCCGATATGAAAGTCGGCAGCACGGGATAGCCGTAGCCTCTTACCGAGCCCACATAAACACACATGATTCCACACATAAAATAGGTGGGGATAATTACCCAGGCTCTGGTTTTGGCGGCTTCGATAACTGCTTGTGATTTTGTAAAGATACTGAATAATACATTATCAAAGGCTAAATAAAGAGCGCCTAGACCTATGCCGATAAATATAACGATTATTAAAGCCTTATAGAGCACTGGTAGTAATCTGTCGAAGCGTTTTGCGCCGTAATTCTGACCGGTAAAGGCAAGTGTGGTGTGGTACATAGAATCCATACCTGTAAAAATAAAGCCTTCCACGCTCGCTGAGACCGCGCTGCCTGCAATAACCTCCGCTCCGAAGGTATTGATAGAGGATTGTATCACCATATTTGATACCGAGAATAGCGAGCCGTTAACCGCAGACGGTATACCTATCTTAATCATCTCGGACAGCTCTCTTTTGTAGATTTTGACTTCACGCGGATAGAACTTATAACAGGCGTCGCTTTTTGTAAGGAAAACTATTATGAATATCATTGCAAGAGTCTCGGATATTACAGTAGCCAACGCCACTCCCGCGACGTCCATATGAAGAAATACCGTAAAAACGATATTGAGTAACAGATTAACAACACCGGCAATGGTCAGGAATATGAGAGGTCTTGTCGTATCGCCCACCGCCCTTAATACTGAAGCCGCGTAGTTAAACACAAGTAAAGCAGGCATACCGACGAAATATATTCTTAGATAAACCGCCGCCTTGTCGATTACTTCTGCGGGTGTATTCATCATTGCAAGTATTGATTTTGAAAAAACAACGCCAAGTATTCCGACGGCAATGCCCATAATAAGACTCATATATACCGAGGTCTGAACAGTGCGGTGTATTTTTTCATAATTTTTGGCGCCGTATGATGTGGCGACCATATAATTAGTACCGACTGACAATCCCAAGAACACATTGACGAACAAGTTGACGATGCTCGTTGTTGCGCCAACCGCCGCGAGAGAGGAGTCTCCCGCAAATCGTCCTATAATTGCAATATCGACAGCATTAAAAAGTAGTTGCAGTATTCCTGTAAGCATAAGCGGGAAGGCAAAAGCAATCATCCGCGAAAACAAATTACCGTTAAGCATATCAATCTCGTATTTTTTCATAATCGTACAATAAGAATTATATATTTAATAGCGATAAAAGTTAAGCGAATTATGTAAAAAAATTGCGGCAAAAATCAATATATTTACAGTCAGCATTTTAATAATAATCTAATGGAATTTTTTATTCTTGTTTCCTTAACCGCAAAAAATTATAATTTGATTAAAATAGGAGTGGTAAAAATTGATTAAACTACAAGTTAATATTTGTTGTAATTCGTTTGTTTCGATATCAACCCCTAACCGTTTTATAGTATATAATTGCGCTAATCCGCTTTTTGCGTAACGGGAAAACATACCTCTATTATCATCTCGCTTTCAGCTGTGCCAAGCGGAGCGAATATGTATTTTTCTATAGGATAGCCCGAAACCGTGTAGCCGTAAGTGCTTGAGTATCTATAGATTGCCGCATATACTTCGGATAACCTGCCAATGCCGTGACAAATTGAGCTTAGAACATTGCGAGAAGGCAACTCTATTATCGATTCGTGAGGTGTTTTTGCCACTTCGAGGTACATGTTCACAGATATATTCTTCAAACAAAACTCATCGCTCAAATATTCAATAATACAATTGTAAGGGTATGAAAATTGCACTCCGCTCATCAGAGCTTCATTAATCATTTGATAATATTGCGACATCAATTCTTTATAATCTTCAACAAAAATACTTTTGCAATAGCAGCAAATAGGCGGCTCGTTCTTTAAAATGACATCAATGTTATTTTCTTTCTTCATCCTGCATATTGCAAGCTCGGTGTTAATAGTTTTTTTCCTTTCTTCAAGCATCAATATTTGTTTATCAATTGACGCATCCAGCATAATATAGTTCTTTATTTCCTGCAACGAAAAGCCAATTTTTTTAAGCTGCCTAATTTTGGAGACGTCAAAAACCTGTTCCACATTGTAATAGCGGTATCCGTTGTTCTCGTCTTGTTTTTTGGGCGACAGCACTCCTTTTTGATCGTAAAAGCGCAAAGTCTTGGCAGATAAGCCCGTCAATTTGCCGAATTCGGAAATTTTATACCACATTATATCATTTTTTCTCATTTTTTTTGACTCCCTATTGACCTTACAGTAAGGTGTAATGTTATTATAATTATGATTAAAAAATATGTCAAGTAAGCTACATATGATATTAGTGTTATTACAAAGTACTTAAAGTAAATGCTGATTATGTGATAAGCTGTATTTATTGAAGATTCCTTTTGGATGCGCTTCGTAAAACGCTTTGAGAAAATATAGGAGAAGAGTTATGAAAAAAATTATTGCTATTGCTATATGTTTGGCGCTGTTATGCTCATTTATGGCGGGCTGTATAAATATTCCGGCTGACAAAACTCCAGACATTACCACAACCGGACTTAGCGGAGAAGCAATCGCAAGGATTCTTGCAGCGCGCGATCAGCTCGGAGCTACGACTTTTGACGGATTCAGATTTTTTGATACAGAGAGTGATTCGCCGCTTGCCTCTATCTCTCTCCGATCGCTGTCTAGTAATGAGCACCTTGGCTTTGTTAAGGACGGTAATGATTACCTGTGGACGGATTTTTCGGACTATTCCAATCAATCAAGCTATTTCCTAGGCTTATTTAGAAATATAGAAACGAGCGCCGAACAAGCAGCTGAGACCATTGCGTATGCAAGGCAAAATATCACCGTCACTGACGCTTGGGTTGCGGACGGAATTGAACAGGTGATGCTTAAAGTAGATAATAACGGCGTAAGCGTCTATAATCGTTACGAGCTTAACGGCACGAAAGTATCAAGACTTTACAAACGTTATAACAACGGAAAAGGTCAGATTGTTTATGAGCAGTTTTATTCGGACGAGTCAGATTCGAATACTGTTGAGTCTCGCATCTTGTACATACCGGGCGTCAGGTACGAATATTATTCGGATACACTCTTTTTCGTTGCAGACAACGATAACGGATATTGGAATATCCTTATGCTCGATGTGCGTGAGAATTGGTACAGTATCCAAAACATAATAATGACTAACTCCGCCTGCTATTCGCTAGCATATTCTGTCTGCGGTCCGGACTATGCGGGCGGCGCAAAAGCTACTTACGACAATCTGTCAGTAATTAGCCGTGACTTGGAATGCGATATTATGCGATTCAATACGAACACTGTACAGCTATTTTTAAGAGGTTTTAGCGGGATTGAATCACTAAAGGTGACTGCCGAAGAAAGCGATGTGGGCTACCCCGGCGAAAAAGTCAATACTTACGAGGGCAAATACTGGGTAGGCATCTCTAAGACGCCGACGCTCGTACTTGATAACAGCTCGGAGCTAAATATTAACGAGACTTTTGCCGACGGTAAAGTCACATATTCGGAGGGTAACGTCGAATTCCTCACGGACGGTTATTATCCTAGCGCAACTCTTACGGTTGAAGGCGAGTCGGCAAGAGAGAAAATGATTGCTGTTAAGGATTTTTTAGATGACGCCGGATTTGCGTGTAAATACGATATTGACGCTTTCGCCGATGAATTATACGGCGTAGAGATATTGGCGGAGAGCTTATTATCAAAGCATGAACTGAACGGGGAAAGCATCAATTCGTATGAATCGATTACGACTGGATTGGTTGCCGAAAAAAGCAAGCTTGACGCTTTTTACGAGACAATTGACAGCGTTAAGACGCTTTCAACAATTAACAAAGCCGAACAGGAGGCTTTGCCGTCCGATATCAGCTTCAGCGCGTTGTCAGTAGCAACAGAGGGCACAATATCGATAGAAAACGGCAAGCTTATTATTAGCGGTTATACATTAGCGCTTAACGATTTGAGGCTTGTTGACACTAATACGGATTACAAATTAAAACTTGTGTTGTTAAAAACAATCGAAGAAGATACCGCTCCAGTAGCTCAGTCAAAACACTTTAATTTAAGCTTATCAAAATATTACATCAATGATGCAAGTGCTTACTACGGCTATCTTCTACAAGCAGGTCTATATACAGATTACAGCTACATTGATATACCTGCCATCCCGCTTTTGCCTGATCCCCCGCAAGCCAATATCGATTTTGGCAGCCTTTCTATGCCCGTTGAGGTAGAATGCGCGCTACCCGAGGTGGCAACAATCGGGCAATACACGCTGGCTGCCTTTTTCTCTACCGAGAGCGACGTCCGTGTAAGCGGTATGACCCCAATAACGCTTCCGCAAGGCGCTACTGCACCGACGCTTCCAGATGATAACATAATCGATATCTCAATCGGCGGTACGGGCTTAATCAATTTTAACGCAGGCTCCTCTCTCGAATCGAATACGATCAGCTCAAGTGACATACCCTATTCTTATATTGACATTTTTCAAATATTTCGAGAAAAAGCAAAAGCATTAAGAACAATGATTAGTCCTAATTTGGAGATATATGACGAAGACGCTGGGGAATGGTATTTTGTT
>SACC01000370.1 GCA_009928745.1 Clostridia bacterium | reverse complement strand
AAAATCTTTTATAACGATTCCCGATGCAAGACCTAATTGCTTTATATAATCAGTAAAAGCGGGCTTTTCAATATTAATGGCAGCATCGGGTCTAAAGCAGGGCAAAACCATAAAGCTTAATCCTTCTTTCTTTAGTTTTTGATGGTATATTAAGCTGTCTATGGGGTCGTCTGTAGTTACTATATATTTGACATTGGAGCTTCCAATAAGCTTCCGCGCCGAAAAGCTACCGTCTTTCATCTTGCTAAGGGTCAGACTCCATATCTGTTCTGCGTTCTTGGCGCATATCGGTAACGTTAGTCCTAAATATTGCTTTAACTCAAGATGCGCCCAGTGATACACGGGATTGCCGATAAACGACGGCAATGCTTCGGCAAACTTAAAAAATTTCTCTTTTGCCCCTGCATTACCTGTAATATAGCTTTCATCAATGCCGTAAGCGCGCATAATACGCCATTTGTAATGATCGCTGATAAGCCATAACTCTGTCAAATTATAGAATGTTTTATCCTCGAATATTTCTCTGGGACTTAAATGACAATGATAATCGAATATAGGCAGTTCTTTGGTGTAGCCGTACAGCTCGAGCGCCTTGTTATTAGTTAACAGATAATTATCTGACATGAATTCCAACATTGTTCACCTCTTATACTTTATCAGAGTGGACAAAAAAGACTTTTTTGTCCACTCTGATAAGGGACACGCGCTCGCAATACTCGCCGAGTTTCCCCTCTTTCAAGATATTTATCTTGAAATTCACCCTTTTTCGGGCTTACGCCTTAAGGGGCGGAGTCAAAAAGCGTCGTTTTTGACTCCGCAAATTATAGCTTCTTTTTCAATAAGGACATTTATTGCCTATTTTCTACTTTATCATTATACCATAAAGTTTTTTGTCAACAAATTGATATTATTGCTAAAAAACTTGTAAATGTTGCTATATGATAGTATAATCAACTTATATATTGAGTAACGAATAAGTATTATATCTTTAGCTAGTTGGAGTCATTATGAAGAACAGCCCGTATGCAACGCACTGGAAGTCCTCGCAATTAATGTCGGATAAGCGTTTTGAGATACGCTTTTATAAGGACAAGGATATTCAAAAAGTCAGCCTTCACAGCCATGATTTTTATGAACTGTATTTTTTCATTAACGGCAGCGCAAGCTATATTATTGAAGACGCTCACTACAAGCTGCAATCAGGGGATATACTCTTGATATCACCGAGTGACCTGCATCAGCTTGACATCAACGACAAAAGCGAGTCTTACGAAAGAATGGTGCTTTGGCTTAATCCCAAGTATTTAAGGGAGCTTAGTTCACCGAACACAAACCTTGCAGAATGCTTTGAATTAAGCTACAGGAGAAAACAATATTTGATACGCGACTACAAGCTGTCCGAAGAGGTTACGGAGGAGCTTACCGCGCTATACGAATACAGTCTAACGGACAGCTACGGCAGCGATATTAATATGGAAATCATAATAAAAAAACTGCTGCTTTCCCTCTGCCTTTTTATCAAAAACGCGCCGCAAGTATTAGATAAAAGCCGCTCGGTAGTATCTCGTACTATTAACTTTATATGCGAAAACCTTGATAAAGAGTTGTCTCTTGACGCGCTTGCCGAAGCAATGTATATCAGCAAATACCACTTGTCACGGCTCTTCAAAGAAGAGACCAACACCACGCCTCACCAGTATATTATAAAAAAACGACTTGTATTCTCCAAGCAATTAATAGAACGCAATACCCCAATAAAAGATGTTTATCTAAAATGCGGCTTTGCAGATTACACACATTTTTTCCGCGCATTCAAACACGAATACGG
>SACC01000369.1 GCA_009928745.1 Clostridia bacterium | reverse complement strand
AGATCAATCCAGCTGTTTATCAAATTCACGCTTACGCTGTAATCGATAATATGAGACATTTCATGTACCAGAGTACTGCAAAACAAGCTGTCGCTGTTAACCGTGTCGAGCAGTATTAGGAAATGATAACCCTGACGGGTTGCAAATCCCGCCACGCCGTCATTTGTATCCGTATAATGCGGATTGGAACATAAATATACCCATATTTCTTTACCGCCGCCGATATCCTTTGTCATCCCTTCCGGAAAATACGCAAGAACTTGGGAAAGAGCCTGCATTTTAGGCAAAACCGAGTCGTCATCGACAGGGTCGAAGGAAAATGAAAACAATTCCGTGCCGAAATCATCTTTTCCGAAAAGCACTCTCACTCCGTATGTATCGAGTATGCTTTGGGCAAGCGCAATAGTTTCGGCGTCACCCTTCCATTTGGGAACGCTTTCCTTGTATAAAACGGAATTATCGATTTCCGATATATTTATGCTGTCGTATCCTTCGGAACCGGTAAGGTCATAAAGATAATATGTTATAGTTTGCGAAATTGTATCGGCGGAGATTATAAGCAATAATCCGTTTTCGCAAAACAGCGTCTTTTGCAGTGTTCCGGCAACGTTCAGCATCGGTGAGACTATGCGTTCTTGTATGTCATAAACACGTATGATACTGTCATCGTTCTTGTATTCGACCGTTGCGAAAAGATTTCCGCAGGCAGCCACGGGCGTTTCATATTCGCCGCGCATGGGCGACATTCTGCGGTTGGCGGTATCGTCGAGCGGAGTTAAAACAAAATAGGAATTTATTGTGTCGATTTCAATTTCGGTGGTTGCAAAACAGGTCGTGGAATTTATATATACAGATTCGGGAATTCTATAAAATGGCGATATCTTAAATATTCCGTATTTGGGATTCCTGAGATAAAAATAGCCGTTTTCATACCCGATATTTTCGAATATACCGTTTAAGTCGTAAATACTTTCCACATTATCCGTTGCAAAAGTATATATAATAAGCTGCCCGTCGGGGGATCTATTGTAAATCATATATTTACCGTCGCCGCTGACGGCGGCTAAATTCTGGAAAGATAGCCGACCGTTTAAATTCGTGCGGTATGTTTCGTTACAATACCTGTCATAAAAAATTATATCATAAGAGGAAAGCGAGATTGCGTAAAATCCTCCGGCGTTCAATTTACCGGTAAGCCACGCACTTTCTGGGAGTGTAACTTTTCCGAGTGTTTTATCTTCGGAAAGAGAATATGTTACGATTTCTAATGAACTTTCGTCAAGCCCGGGCGTTATATATTCAAAACGTATTATACCGTCGCTTATTGAAGCGTCGATGTTCTGACCGTAACAGTCAATGCCGTTTTCAAAATTGTAAAGTCCTTTTATTTCGGTTTCCGAAGAAGAAGGCGGCAGTACGGGAGCGGATGTTTCATTGTCTGATGTGTCAGGCAGTGAAAGCTCCTCTGATACGGAGGATTGTTGGCGGGATAATATATCGTCTTCCGATAAAGTGCCCGTGCCGCCGGTACAACTGACAGAAAGATAACAGATGATTATGCACAAAATAATTGATATGAATTTTTTCATTATAGTCCCTTTCCGATTGTCTTTATGCTTTCAGATTGAATGAGTTTACATCGTAATTTTTGCGTAGTAATGAAGACAAAGTAATTTTTATATGTTTGAGTCGGTTTTATCGGATATATTCCTGAGTACGGTTTACAATATCCGACAGTATTTCCACCGCTTTTTCCGTGTAAGCCATGTCGATGCCGGAATAATTTATAATAAACATTGAACTTTGCGAACCTTTTTGACTGTTGCTGTAT
>SACC01000035.1 GCA_009928745.1 Clostridia bacterium | reverse complement strand
TCTTTATACACTGCAATACCGCTTACGATTCCATGATTCGGACAGGCACCAATCAAGGTATCACCGCAGGCTACGGACAGCTTTTTAACATTTCGGGTTGCGGCAAGGACGGCGTTGATATGACCAACGAGCTTACATATATGTTACTTGAAGTAATTGACGAAATGAGTCCTTTACTCGAACCAAAACCTAACGTAAGGCTGCACCAAAATTCTCCGGAAAAACTGCTGGATAAAGTAACCGATATGATAGCAGTCAGCCAAGGCGCGCCCTTCCTGCTCAATTTTGACGAAAGATCAATGGCAGGAATGCTCCTTGAAGCGAAAAAATCCGGCACGGAAAAATACATTAATCTTGATAATGTACACGAATACGCTTCGGTAGGCTGTCTGGAAAACACCATGTGCGGGAACGACCGTTCGGCGACTGTCGACTGTAATCTTAACCTTCTAAAGGCGCTCGAATATACTTTGAACGACGGCAATGACCTTATGGAATATAAGGATATGCTCTGGGGTAAGAAGATTGCGCAAACGGACGCAGCGCCGAAGACCGGAGACCCGCGCGCTTTCAAGGATTTTGACGAGTTTTTTAAGGCATTTGAGCTACAAACAAAGCATATCATCGGTTTGATGGCGAATTTTTATAGCGAGATGGATGCCGCAAAGGCAAAGTTCTCACCCACTCCCTACCTCTCGGCGATAGTCAAGGGTTGCGCGGAGAACGGTAAGGATATTACGGAGGGCGGAGCGGAGCTCAATTTTGTAACCATAGAGATAGTTACTTACGCCAGCACCGTAGATTCGCTGCTTGCCGTTAAGTATCTTGTATATGATAAAAAGCTATGCACAATGGACGAGCTGATTAAGGCTTTGCGCAGTAACTGGATCGGTTACGAAAAGCTACAAGCTGCCGCTATCAATAAAGCGCCCAAGTACGGCAGAGACGACGACGAGGCGGACGAGCTCGCAAGAAAAGTAATGGAATTATGGTCGGAAGAATGTTGGAAGTATAAGACAATCACCGGCAAACAGTTCCGCGGAGGTATGCTAAGCTGGAACTACTGGATTTCCTCGGGTTATATCTTGCCGGCAAGTCCTGACGGTCGCAAGAGAGGACAGTTTTTATCCAATGCGATATGTCCGGTCAACGGCGCGGATATCAACGGACCCACCTCGAACTCCAACTCGGTAGGCAAGGCGCTGGGCGGCAGAAGCGAGAAGGGAGATTATCTCGATTACAACAATTACCTGCCTAACGGCGCTTCTCATACAATTACTCTCAATCCTTCTCTTGTCAAAGATGCTGAGAACAAAGAAAAGCTTAAGGCATTTTTGAAAGGTTATGTGAAAAATGGCGGCACCGCGCTTCAAATAAATATATTAGATACCGAAATGCTTAAGGATGCGCAAAAAAATCCGCAGAATTATCGACACTTATTAGTCCGTATTACAGGCTACAACGCTTATTTTACAAGTATAGGCAAGGAGCTTCAGGACGAGATTATCGCGCGAGAAAGCCACAAGTGCATGTAAATAATGAAAAAGGGATTGGTTTTAGATATACAAAGAATGTCCACGGAGGACGGACCGGGATTACGCACAACTGCATTTTTTAAGGGCTGCAATCTAAAATGCCGTTGGTGTCATAATCCCGAGAGCATCTCTATGCTCCCGTCAGTTTTGTGGCACAAAACAAAATGCATCGGCTGCTCAAGTTGTGTTGAGGTATGCCCTGTTCGCGCAATAAGTAGTAGCGATAACGGTATAAAAATCGATAACGCGCTTTGCAAAAGCTGTTACCGCTGCGTAGACGAGTGTCCGGGCGCCGCGTTAATGGTCAAGGGCAGACTGTACACGGTAGACGAATTATTCCGCGAGCTGATTAAGGACAGAGAGTATTTTGAAAGCGCGAACGGCGGCGTTACGCTGTCGGGCGGAGAAGCCTTGCTGCAACACGAGTTTGCGCTCTCCCTTCTCAAAAAACTGAAGGAAGCGGGTATTAATACCGCCGTCGATACCGCAGGTTTAATGAATTATCAGATACTGCAGGAAGCGGCAAAATATACCGATGTTTTTCTATACGATATCAAGATATTCGATTCGGCAAAGCACAAAGAATACACCGGCGCCGATAACGCGGTAATACTTGATAACCTAAAAAACCTAGCTCAAGAGGCTAAGGAGATTTGGCTAAGAACGCCGATTATTCCCGTCGGTACCGACTCCGTTAAGAATATTGAAGATATTGCGGCTTTTGTAGAGTCAATATATACGCCGAATATCACCAGATGGGAGCTTTGCGCCTTTAATAATCTGTGCATCAGCAAATACGAAATGCTCGATGTGGATTGGGAATACCGCGCATACCCGCTTATTGCGAAAGATAATCTATCACAGCTTACCTCTTGCGCAAAAGCTATTTTAACTAATAAAAATATAGTACACTCCAAGGGAATGACTAAATAAAAAAAGGAGATATTATGAGCAACTTTTTTTCAAACGAAGAAGATTATAATAAAATGAGCAGCGACGGCAAAATCGGGCTTGTCGCGACTATTGACGATGATAACTATCCGCATGTGTCTTTTCTTTCCTCGATACAGCCGCTCGGCGAAGATATGATGACCTTTGGTCAATTCACCGAAGGACTGAGCAAACGCTTTATGGTGGAGAAAAAGCAAGCGGGGTTTTTAATCTTTACGCCCGAGCTGGAATATTGGACAGGCGCTATGGATTACGAAAAAACTGAATGCAGCGGCAAGGAATTTGAGTTGTACAATATGAAACCTCTTTTCCGTTATAATTCGTATTTTGGAATAGGTAAGGTGCATTATTTCAAACTTAAAAGGCTTTCGGCAAAAAACAACACCACGATGCTTCAGATTATTATGGGAGCGCTAAAGACCCGTATGCTTGCCTTATCCAAGTCAGTCAGCGCAAAAAAAATACTTAATCCGATAACAAAGGGAATGTTTAACGAAATCGACGGCTTAAAATTCATATCGTATATCGACAAGGAAGGCTATCCGCAGATTGTCCCTATTATACAGGCTTGCCCGTCAGGCACCGATCGAATTGTATTCGCTAACGCCAAGCAGGGCGCCGCGGCTGATATAATAGAGGGCAAAGCTTCAATATTCTTCACCAGTCTAAAGATGGAATCACTGCTAGTCAAGGGCACCTTCAAACGGGCGGGCGGCATGGGAATATTCGACATTGAAAGGGTATACAACCCGATGCAACCGCTGCCAAAATACGTATATCCGTCAGAACCCATCAAAAAAGTCGAACAGTATTAAAAAATACTGAATAAATCGGATTGGGCAACAAATATCTTTTTTGAATAAAAGCTATCATTTGCGGAGTCACTCGCCGACTTTCCTCTATGCAAGAGTTGCAACTTGATTTTTGCTTGTGAAATGCGTTGGTCGCTATCTATTTTTACAATTACAGCGAAAACCGCTGTTTTAAAGGGAAGTTCTCCGTCATAACTGACGGAGAACTTTATTTTTGCATAAAAAAATTGCGGATTGCTCCGCAATTTTTGGTTGTTTTTAGAACTTCTTTCTTCCAAAATTTCCTCTCTGTTGTTTCTTCGCTTTTCTGCAGTCAGGACATCTCTGTGGCTCATTTTCAAAGCCCTTTTCCTTGTAGAATTCCTGCTCGCCAACTGTCCATACAAATTTCTTGCCGCAGTCTTTACAAACTAAAGTCTTCTCTTCCATTAGGGTTACCTCCTTTTTTAATATTTCCGATTGTTCAACAAATAACCTTTTAATTCCGGATTAGGTAACGCTAAGGAAAATTCTTTTGACTTTCGGGACTTAATACATATATTACATCACATTATACTATTTGTCAATAGTTTTATGACTTTTATAAAAAATACTTATTTTCTATTATTTATGCTTCAACCGTTTCCTTTTTGTATCTTTTTACAAAATACTTTATTGCCAGTGTTATTATGATTATTAGCCATGCCGCAAGGAATATATACTTTAGTATAGTCATTGCCGAAGCAAAACGTACCAGCGCGGCGTTCTGCACGGGATATGTCCATCTGATAAGAATGTCTATTGTGACATTCTCAACAATATCCGCAAAAAACTGTCCAATTATAGGGATGAATATCCAGCTGCATTTGGTTGATAAGGAAAGTTTGTTATAAAAATAATAAAGAGCGGTGAATTGTACAACGACAAAAAGCGTAAGGAAAGCATAATCAAACAGATGTGTCTGCAAATAATGCGCCCTGCCGTCCGCTCCAAGCATTGTTAATATCTCATAGAACTTTGAAGACGAATAGTAAATATGGGCGTCGAACATTCCGTATCCAGCGGTAAGCTCCGCGAGCTTAACTGCGCCAAGCCGCGTTGTGGTCATAATAAGGAACAACGCTAAACAGGCAGCATAAACAAGCCCGATAAAAATTGGCTTTGACAGATCCTTTTTCATAATATTCCCTCCATTTTCAATTATATATCAGCTTTGATTTCTTCCAAAACCTCATATATCTTTTGTAACTCTTCCTTGGAAAAATACTCTATCTGTATTTTTCCGCGCGCCTCATTCCCCATAATCTTTACCTTTGTTGCAAAAACACGCTGCATGTCATTCTCAATAGCTCTTAATTCGAGGGAAAGTTTGTAAGGGACCCTTGTTGTTATCTTGTTTAATAATAGTTTATTTATTCTCAATTCCAGCTCGTGTACGCTGATTTTTTTGATAATAACCTCTTTTGCGTATTTAATCTGAAGTTCTCCCGCCTTTAACGCAAGTAAGGCTCTCGCGTGACCTTGAGTTAATTTACCGCACCTTACCATATCTATAATTTCTGCAGGCAGCTTAAGCAGTCTTAAAGTGTTAGCGACCGCCGGACGGCTTTTGCCCAAAGACTGTGACAATTCCTCTTGGGTAAGGTTGTATTCTTCAATTAACGCGCGCATTGCTTCTGCCTCTTCAATAGGGTTGAGCCCCTCGCGCTGCAAGTTCTCAATAAGAGCAAACTCGCGCCTCTCTCTTTCGGATATATCTCTTACGATTACAGGCAGTTTGCTAAGTCCTGCAAGTTTTGCCGCTCTATATCTTCTCTCGCCTGCAACAATTACGAATTTACCCTCTTTTTTTGTCACAATTATGGGCTGGATTATGCCGTGCTCCTTAATGGATGACGAAAGCTCATTAAGCGCTATTTCATCGAATTGTTTGCGTGGCTGCTCAGGATTGACGTCAATAAGATTAATACTTATCTCCCTTACGCCGCCAGGAGTCTCATTATGCTCCTGTTTAATCTCTTTCATGGGCGGGGAAACGATTACGTTAACAGGATTAACCGTTTCGTTCATTCTTGAAATAATATTCAAAAAACCGCTTGCTTTTTTCTCTTTTGGCATAGCTACTCCTTAGTGCGCAGGTGACAAAAAGTTATAATGCTTTTGCATCACTGATTAATTATAACATAAGCGCCCGAATATTTGTACCCCCTTTTTTTATAACCAAAGAAAAATCTGTCTTTTGTCCGTTTGCTTCTTTCTTTTCTAAGCTTGTATTAATATGTATTTTAGAGTTATTTATGGACTTTACTAGATCTAGGTTGCTATCCAAAGAACGAATTTTTCAAATTTTGAATAACATAATATCCCTTTGAGCAATTCCTCGCAGGATAATATCTTATATTACAACATATAGCCGCTTCCCTTTTTATTCAAAAACTCGACAGTAATTGTCGTTCCTACATTGAGCTTACTTTTTATATTCAGCGACGCGCCATAAAGCGCGCAGATATGCTTAACTATCGAAAGCCCGAGCCCAGTGCCGCCGCTTATTCTGCTGCGGCTTTTCTCAACACGGTAAAATCTCTCGAATATCCGTGACTGGTCGGCAGTGTCAATTCCTATACCCGTATCGGTTATTGTCAAAAGCGCTGAATTCTTTTCCTGCGCAACATCTATTCTTACGCTTCCGCCTTCTTTGTTATATTTTATTGCATTTTCTAGTAGATTTTTGATTAATTCGTAAATATGATTAGTTTCCGCCATAATTGTCGCCTGTCCGATAGCGGTTATCGTAAGATTTTTTTCTATAGCTAAGGGCATAAGCGAGTTTATCGCGTCTCTAGCAATCAATTCTATATTCACGGCGATAGGATCGGGTACCTTCAAATTTTCTAACTCTGAAAGTTTCAACATATCAGAAATCAAAGAAATCATTCTGCTTGTTTCTTTATTAATCTGTTCTATAAAACTGTTCAATTCGGGATTTTTATTGTTAATTGATAACAATTCGTTGAAGCCCTTGATAACAGTTAGCGGCGTTTTTAACTCGTGGCTCGCATTAGCAAAAAAATCTTCGCGCAGCTTTTGATTTTGTCTTCCCTCCGTTATATCCGACAATATTATAACTGCTATATTATTCTTGCCTTGTTCCACCCATTCTCTAGAAAGACTTTTGATTGTAACAAGATATATCCTATTGTTATAATTGAATTCCACAATAGCATTTTCTCTTTCGGCTAAAGCGTTACTTATCGCCGCAGTAATATCGTTGGAAAAAGTCAGATAATTAACTCCGCAACCTACAATATCCGTTGTAATACCGAATATTTGCTTCAATTTTTCGTTAATTAAAATGATTTTTTCATTGTGGTCTATTGCAAACAAGCCGTCATTAATATTATTGAGAATATAATTCAGCTTACTTCTTTCTAAAATCAGATGCGCAATATTCTCATTGACTCTTTCGGAAATATCGTTGATTTCCACAAGCATCGAATTGACTTCCTCATAATTGCTGCATAGAGGATTTTTTTTATATATGCCACCGTTAATCTCTGCAAGGCTGACTTTTACGGTTGAAAGAGGCACTAATAATCTTTGCGATATTTTTTTACCAAGAAGCGCGGACAGCAATATTACTAATAATAAAACTAATGCAAGTAAGGGCAAGGTGCGATAAATATATTCATTAACGCTTTTAACAGGGATAGCCGCTCTAATAAAAACAAACTCTGCTCCGCTTTCCACCTTTACTGCGTAATAAATCATTTCTACATTAAGCGTTTCACTGTGTCTTTTGGCAATAACCGAAGCATTGTTTTGCGCCGCCTGAATCTCCTCTCTAAGGAGATGGTTTTCTGTAACATTAACCGGACTCGAATCCGCAAGCACCACGCCGCTACTGTCTATAACGGTAATGCGGAGAGCGTCTATTTCGGAAGCCTTCGCAACGTATTGCGCAAGATTAGTATTATCCGAATAGTTATTTTGATATATATCGGCATATATTAGCGTGTAATTAATTACAGTGTTTTCTGCGTATTTGTGGTTGTTATATGAAGTAACGGCAATCGAGGCGGCAAAAAATATCAATAGCATGCCGCAAATCAATAATAGGCTGTATAAAAATACAGTTTTTTTCATTTGATGACATATCCTACGCTACGGACAGTTTCGATAACACAAACACTGCCGTAATCTGCAATCTTTTTTCTTAACTCTTTGACATGCATATCAAGCGTTCGCGTCTCACCCATGTAATCTTCTCCCCAAACACTTTTGAAAATATCTTCGCGGTTCATAACCGTTTCTGCGTTAGAAATCATTAAATCAATGAGCTTATATTCTTTATTGGTCAACGGAAGCGCCTTGCCGGCTACTGTTACTGTGTGTTTAAGCTCGTCAACCGTTAAATCCTTATACGCTTTTTGCTTGCTGGTTTTTTTACTTTTTCTGATATTTGCTTTTATTCTGGCTATTAGCTCAAGAATGCCGAAAGGTTTGGCGATATAATCGTCCGCGCCCAAGTTAAGTCCAATTACTTTAGAAACCTCCTCGACTTTCGCCGACACTATTATGCAAGGAATATCTGCAGTCTCGGTTTGCTCCTTTAATTTTGCCAAAATGTCATAACCGTCTGTTTTTTCGAGCATTATGTCCAGAATGAACAAATCCGGCACGCGCGCTTTTACCGCATCGAACAATTCCTCCGCATCCTTAAAGCATAGCGCTTCAAAATCGGTTCCGTTGAGCGCCACATAATACAGCTCTCTTATTGAAGGTTCATCCTCTACCGCATAAATCAAATTTTTCATATGCCCTCTTTTACTGCTGTTGCAGATGTATACCGGTTATCGCGTATTCAACCCATTCGCCTATATTAACCGCATGATCTCCGATTCGTTCAAGATATTTTGCAATCATCATGAACAAAATCGCTTGATCGGCATTACCGCAATTCTTTTTGATAAGCTCAATAAGATCGCTTTTAACAATCTCAAATAGCTCGTCAACTCTGTCATCCGTCTTTCCCAAAGATCTGGCGAGTTCTAGATCCCTGTTGATATACGCCATAACACCGCTCTTGACCATTTCTATAACGATCGTAGCCATCATAGGGATGTGCTCCAGCTTCTTTATGTATTCCTCATCGCCGAACTGTAGCGCAATTTCCGCTATATCGCGCGCTTGATCGCCGATCCTTTCAAGATCGGTTATCATCTTTAATGCCGCTGATACTTCACGAAAGTCTTTTGCAACCGGATGCTCCATAAGCAAAATCTTTAAGCATGCCTGTTCAATATCTCTTTCAAGATGATCAACCGTATCATCCTCTTCTATTACTTCTCTTGCAATGTCGTAATCTCTTTGCTTGAGCGCATAGATGCTTTTTTCAATCATTACTTCAATGTGCCTGCACATTGTAATGAGCTTTTCAAATACGGCTTTTAATTCGCTTTCATAACGCAATCTTATTGACATAATTCTCTCCTTTTATATTATCATTTCCACATTAAAAAATCAATTTGTATTTGATTACTTATCTTAACCGAAACGTCCGGTAATATAGTTCTCCGTTCTTTTATCGGTAGGATTAGAAAAAATATTCTCTGTCCTTCCATACTCGATTATCTCTCCCATCAAGAAAAATGCTGTTTTATCCGATATTCTTGTTGCCTGCTGCATATTGTGTGTTACAATTATTATTGTAAAATCATTTTTTATTTCATTAATTAGCTCTTCAATTTTGCCTGTAGATATCGGGTCAAGAGAGCTTGTGGGCTCATCCATTAACAGCACCTTTGGATTGGCGGCAAGCGCTCTCGCTATGCAAATTCTTTGCTGCTGTCCGCCAGAAATCCCCAAGGCATCCTTTCTCAATCTGTCTTTTACCTCGTCCCATATGCTTGCCTGTCTAAGACTTTTTTCCACAATCTCGTCCAACTGACCTTTCTTCTTAATGCCGAAAGTTCTTGGCGCATAAGCGATATTATCATAAATTGACATAGGAAAAGGATTGGGTTTTTGGAATACCATACCTATATTTTTCCTGAGTTCGGTAATATTTATACTTTTTGAATAAATATCCGTATCTCCTATTTTTATTTCGCCCGTAATTTTGCAATTTTCGATAAGATCGTTCATTCTGTTAAACATTTTTACAAAGGTTGATTTTCCGCAGCCCGAAGGACCGATTAAGGCGGTAACCTCTTTTTCTAATATTTCCATATTAACATTTTTCAACGCTTGAAAATCACCGTAATGCAAATTACAGTTTTTTACGCTTATATTGGTATTTTCTCCGAACAAATCGCTCATTTGTATAATCCTCCGATTTTTTTGTTAAACCGCCTGCCGATTAAGCCTGATATTATATTAATTATTGCAATCAATATAATCA
>SACC01000034.1 GCA_009928745.1 Clostridia bacterium | reverse complement strand
TCCTAACCCAGCCGAGAGCCGTTATGATAAATTTATCGGCGGTCATGCGGGCAATTCGCTTGCTGCCGCTTGCGGTTATGCAAGGGCAAGAAAGCTTGACGGCAAAAATCATGATATTATCAGCGTCTTAGGTGACGGTGTGTTAATCAACGGGCTTACTGCAGAATCGCTTAACAATATATCAGACAGCGGCAAACAGATTATTATAATTAACGACAATGATTTTTCCATCTCGCCAAGCGTAGGCAGTATAGCGGAATATTTGTCAAAACTCAAGAATTATTGTTTGTCGGACGGAGTAATCTGTGAGAACAGTCCTTTTGCTATATACGATATTGACTATATAGGCGTAGTGGACGGTCATAATATCGGTGAATTGATTACTGCGTTAAAAATGGCGAAAGCGCACGGTAAAAGCGTTATTATACATACAAAGACAGTTAAAGGCAAAGGCTTGTGCGAAGCGGAGAATAATCCAAGTAAATATCACGCAGTCGGCAATGGCAAGGGCATAAGTTTTGCAGATATATTGGGTAACAAACTTGTAGAGCTTGCACAAAAGGATAGCAAAATAGTCGCGGTTACTGCCGCAATGGGTATGGGTACGGGACTAGATATCTTTGGCAGCCATTATCCCCAGAGATTTTTCGATGTGGGTATAGCTGAAGGTCACGCCGTTACAATGTCTGCAGCGTTAGCGCGCGCCGGATATAAGCCTTATGTCGCAATCTATTCTACCTTTTTGCAACGCGCCTACGATGAAATCATCAATGATGTATGTCTTTCGTCTCTTCCTGTGACCTTCTGCATTGACAGAAGCGGTATTGTGGGCGAGGACGGCGAAACGCATCACGGTGTGTTCGATCTCAATTATCTGCTTTCCATTCCCAATCTGACGGTAGCGTCACCTTCCAGTCTGAAAGAATTATCTAATATGCTCGAATGGTCAACGACTTATCAAAAACCGCTGGCGATAAGATATCCGCGCGGCATGGCAGTCAGCGAATATATTGAAGAGTACAAAACTTTCCCTCAATGGAATTATCTTGTAAATAATAATGTTGATAATATTATTCTCGCGACAGGCGCTAATATGGTTGCGGAAGCTAAGACAGCCATAAAATATCTTGACGATAAAGGTATAAAATCAGATTTAGTCAATGCCCGATTTAACAAACCTTTGGATAAACTTATTCTTGACAGCATAAGAGGCAAGCGCATTTTTATACTGGAAGATTGTCAGGCAACAGGCGGCTTTGCCGAATGTGTACGCTCATATTACGGAGACAAAAAGTTATATACAAAAGCCATTGGCGACCGCTTTGTAAAGCACGGAGACATATCCTCGCTCTTAAAAGAATTAGAACTTGATGCGGCTTCGGTTGCCGAATGGGTAATAGAGGCATTGAATGAGACTTGATTTATACATTGTCGATAAAAAACTTGCGGAATCCCGCACAAGAGCGGTGAACCAAATCAAGCTTAACGCCGTTACGGTTAACGGGGTAATTGTTACAAAACCCGCTTTTGAAGTTAAAGAGGAAGATGTTGTAATTGTAACCGATAAAATAAAATATTGTTCGCTAGGCGGGCTCAAACTCGAGAAGGCAATAGCGCATTTTGGATTGAAGATATTAGGTACGGTGATTGATATCGGAGCAAGTAACGGCGGTTTTACTGATTGTCTGCTAAGTAGCGGCGCAGAACGAGTCTATGCTGTGGACGTAGGGGAGAACGCTTTACCTGAAAAATTGACCTCCGATTCCAGAGTAATAGTGATGGATAAGACTAACGCGCGCAATTTATTGCCCTCGAATTTTGATTGTCTTGCTGATTTTATTACTGTTGATGTCAGTTTTATATCTCTTACGCAGATTCTTCATGTATTGGCTGCGCTATTAGCTCGCGACGGTAAAATAGTTGCGCTTATAAAACCTCAATTTGAAGCGGGGCGAACGGCTTTGACCCAAAGCGGTATAGTTAAGAATGAAAAACTAAGGCTCGGCGCGGTAAAAAAAGTTACCGATTATGCAAAATCCATTGGATTATTCTGCGAGGGCTATTGCGTAGCGCCTATGTTGTTCGAGGATAAAAATATAGAATATCTTGCATTGTTTTGCAAAATCTCTGCATAAATACTCGTATCGTGAATTTTTATACACTATAATATCTCAATTATTGTATATTTAATGTATTAGTGAATATCGTTATGCATAACGATTAATTTTTTTGTAATTCTGTTGTATATATACAGATTTTATTGTATAATTAATTTAATATGAAAATAGCGGTCTATAATAATAAAAAAGTGAATTAAGTAAAGAATGCTTGGAAAAAACCTACAAAGAACTTGATAGGGCTGGTATTTTCCATTACAATTTTGACGGTGAGAACTTTGAAAAAGATACTGATTATATTTTTGTAATAGGCGGTGACGGGTCAATACTAAAGATTGCCGATCGCTCCGCCTGCAGCGGTATACCTATTCTTGGCATTAATACTGGAAGAATTGGATTTTTGACCGAAACCGAGAGCATTGAAGGTATCAAAACTGCGGTTAACAGACTGGTTGACGGCGATTATATTATCGACAAAAGAGCTATGATTGAGGTGCAAGGTGAGGGCGGCAGTTTTTTTGCGCTTAATGAAGTGGCGATATCAAGAGCGGATAATCTTAATATTGTCAACATTACGCTCAAAACTAACGGAGATATACTCGAGAAATATAGCGGCGACGGCGTGCTTATTGCCACTCCGACTGGCTCTACTGCATATTCTTTGTCAGCTGGTGGTCCGGTGCTTAGTCCTCAGGTTGCGGCGCTTCTCGTTACGCCGATTTGTCCGCATACCTTACACAGCCGTTCAATCGTCGTACCCGATAATTCTATTATTGAGGTAGAAGCGAAGCTTCGCGGGGAAGGAATTATAGTTGTTGACGGTAAGAAAAAAATTATCTTTACTAATAATACCGTAGTTATGATTAAAAAGAGCAAAAAACATTGCGCATTTGTTCGCTTCGGAGGTCAAAGTTTTTATTCGAGGCTATTGAACAAACTTGCGCAATGGTCGGATATTTCATTTGATTGATTGTCGGGTATTCTATGAATCCGATGAACCAATATAGGAGAAGAGTATGGCTAGGTCAAACAGACAGGTAAAATTATTGGAAATTATTAAAACGCACGAGGTTGAAAGGCAGTCCGATTTAGTTGCGCTGCTTAAAGAAGCGGGCTTTGATGCTACGCAAGCTACTATATCGCGTGATATTAAAGAACTGGGACTTATCAAGACCGCTATGCATAACAAAAAGTACAGATACATAGTTGTAGAATCCAAAGAGGGCGATGTGCCGTCAAAGCTTTTTGAATTGTTTAAGGAAGCGGTAAAAAAAGTAAATGTTTCCTTAAACATTGTAGTGCTTAATACCATTCCAGGCACCGCTAATTCTGCGGCTGCGCTGCTTGACAGTCTGTCGATAAGCGGTATTCTAGGCACGGTAGCTGGTGACGACACCGTAATAATAGTAACAGAAAGTATAGAAAAAGCACCGCTTGTTGCGGAGAGAATGAGGTCAATGCTCTAATATGCTTACATCACTCAATATCAAGAACATAGCGTTAATAGACGAGTGCCGCCTGAGCCTTGGAAAAGGGCTTAATATTTTATCTGGCGAGACGGGCGCTGGCAAGTCGATAATTATCGATGCCTTGAGCTTCGTTTTGGGTTGCCGCGCTGATAAATCGCTGATTCGATTCGGCGAAAAACAGGCAACTGTGGAAGCAGTTTTTGAAGTGGAAAATCCCGATGTGCTGTCCCTTATGGAAGAGCTTGGGTTGCAGGCGGAGAATACAATAATTATTAAGCGCACGATGACAGATAGCCGTAACGATATAAGGGTGAACGGCGAACCGTTCACGATATCAATGCTGAAACGGCTTACCTCGTTGCTGGTCGATATACTAGGTCAGCATGAGCACCAGTCACTCCTAAAAACCTCTAATCATATTGAGCTACTGGATAAATACGCAGGCGACGAAGCCGTAATTATTAAAAAAGAAGTTTTCGAGTTATACAATGAATATAGCGCAATCCGCGCCAAAATTGAACAGCTGGGCGATTCTAACGACAGAGCGCGCAAGCTGGATATACTCAAGTATCAAATTAATGAGATAGAAACCGCCGAACTGAAAGAGGGCGAGGAAGCAGAGCTATTTGCGCTTCGTGACAAATATCGCAATAGCGAAAAGATTGTCGGCGCGGTAAGCGGGGCGTATAACGCAATTGACTCACAAGAAAGCTCAATTATATCTGCGTTAAGTATTGCAATGTCATATCTTAGTCCGGTTGCAGTCTATGACAACACACTAGCCGAGCTGTTAGCAAGGCTTGACAGCGCCAAAATTGAGCTCAACGACATCGCCTACACCTTGCGCGCTTTTGCGGATGGCTTTGAATATGACGAGCGTACTGCGAACAGGATAGAGCAGCGCGTTGACACAATTAAGCTATTAAAGCGTAAATACGGCAATTCTGTTGAAGCGATACTGGCTACTTTATCCAATTATATTATTCAATATGAAGAGTTAAATAATGCTGAAGAGCAATTGGACAAGCTAAACAATGCGCTTTCAAAACTGACGGCAAAACTATATAACAAGGCGGTTACGCTTTCAAAACTAAGACGGAGCGCGGCAATAAGCTTTGAAAAAAGAATCATATCAGAGCTCCAAGAGCTTGCAATGAAAGGCACGGATTTTAAGGTAAATATGGCGGATATGCCCGATATAGAGATGCTTGAGAGCGCAATTTGCGCCAACGGTTTTGATCAGGTCGATTTTTTGATTTCACCTAACAAGGGCGAGCCGCTTAAGCCGCTTGTAAAGATTGCCTCGGGCGGTGAAATGTCCCGTATTATGTTATCACTTCAAAATATTATCTCGGGGCTTGACGGTATTGAGACGCTGGTGTTCGATGAAATTGATACCGGTATAAGCGGCTATGTAGCGCAGGTTGTCGCTGTAAAGCTCAATAATATCTCAAGGAACAAACAGATTATAGCGATTACGCATCTTCCGCAACTTGCCTCATTTGCCGATAACCATTATTTGATAAGCAAAAGCGTATTGGTTGATAAGACAATAACCGAGTTGACTCTTCTCTCGGAGAACAGCCGTATCAGTGAGGTTGTGAGACTATCCGGAGGAGTGGGAAGCGATATCAGCCGTTTGCACGCTAAAGAGCTGTTACAAAGCGCAGAAAAGATTAAAAGGGCATAAAATCCATATTATTCAGTATTTTAAGGGTAATTTTTACATTTTTACCCTTTATTTTTTTAGGATATTAGCAATCTGATTTTCTCACAATAAATACGAGGTAGTTACGGTGAGATTGTTTTCGAAGTTATTTATTTTTGTAATGTGTGTAATGTGTATCGGCCTGTTTGCTGCGTATTCAAATATTGATACAAGCAACGGCTATGCTTTGGTCGGAGGCGGCTATAAAGGTATCAGCATCAACAGAGAAAGAATTCAAAATGGTGTGGAAGAGGTATATCTTGGCGGTATACCTGTGGGTATCAGTCTGCTAGACCGCGGACTTGTTGTCGTTGGCTTAACCGATGTAATAACAGAGAGCGGCGCAAAGCGACCGGCAGCAGACGGCGGTGTATTATCTAATGACATAATACTCGAGATTAACGGTGTTACGCTAAGAAGCGCAGAAGAATTATCACAGATTGTCAATAAATCTAAGAGTCATGTCATATTGAAGATTCAGAGAAAAAAGGAGATAATTGAGGCAAAGGTTTTGCCCGAAATCGATACTCTTTCAAAGCAGAAAAAGCTGGGTATATATGTTAAGGAAGGACTTGACGGAGTCGGCACTTTGACCTATGCCCGCGAAGACAAAAAGAGATTCGGCGCATTAGGTCACGCCATTATTGATAACGATACTAAATGTCAGGCAGAAATCAATTCGGGCGCGCTCTATCGCTGCGTTATCGAAGGATACAACAAAGGTATCGAGGGCAAGGCGGGCGCGTTGAAAGGCGTATTTAGCAAAGGTCTTAACAAGATTAGCTTTATTGATAGTGGCAACAGGTTCGGCTTATATGGAACTTATAACGATATGCTAGTTAAGGATAGACCAAAGATAAAGGTAGGCAACAGGGAAACTGTAAGACCGGGCAAAGCCTATATTTGCACTACAATATCAGGTAGCAGTCCTCAATTGTATGAAATTGAAATCATCAAAACCAGTTATCAGAATATTCCGGACGAAAAGAGTATGGTTATTCGAATATTAGATGAGCGATTGCTTGCAACAACAGGTGGCATTGTGCAGGGTATGAGCGGTAGTCCGATTATCCAGAATGACAAATTAGTCGGCGCGGTTACGCATGTGTTTATCAACGATCCGACTAAGGGATATGGCTTATATATAGACTGGATGCTTAATAATTAGTTAAGTGATATCGCGGCATTAACTTTATGGGTCTGGCAAACTCTATCCGAAATATTATGCTTGAATCAATAATTTGTTCAATGCTTCATAAAATAGAATCCTATATTGGTAATTAGTAGTTAGAAGTTGTGTTTCAATAAAAGAATAAAAACTGTCTATTGATAATATAAATTAATATGCGGATTGCAAGCGTTTGGTATTTTGCGGTAAAGGATACTGGAACATACTTGAAGAGGAATAAGAGAGCGTTTATGTTTGCTCTCTTATTTATTTTTGCGGGAATAGGTATTGGCGTAGTTTTTTCTTATACCACCGAATTGACCGAATACCATTCACACCTAAATAATATTATATTAAACATATATAATCCATTCACTGTTTTTTTCAAGATTGCGCTTTTTTCGACGCTATGTGTTATTCTAACCTATGTATATATGGCGGGCAGGTGGGCAAGAGTTATACCATATTTTATTGTGTTTTACTGCGGCTATCTAATTGGTAGAGCGGCATTATTAGATATAATGATATGTAAAGTGGTAGGTCTAATATCATTTTTTCTATTTACCTTGCCGTGCTATCTTGCCTTGCTTTTTGCGGTGATTGTGTTTCTCATTTATCTAAAGCAAAGAGCCTTTTGCGGATTACATAACATTTTTTTGGGTCATAATTTCTACCTGTTAAAGTACGGTTTTGTATGTTTGGGCATATGTTTACTGATACAGTTTATGAATTATGTGATACTTGCCGGAGTTCTAAAGATAATACTAAATATATAACGATAAATATGATGACTGAGTCTTTGCAAAAGAGATAAGTTACAATACACTTAATATCGGTTTATAAAAGGCATATGTACAAAATGTAAAAAGTTTGTTATAATGTAACAAAATAATGGAGGTATTCTTATGGCAAAACGCGTGATATTGATAGTAATTGACGGTTTTGGCATAGGATGGCTTCCAGATGCTTTTGAGTACGGAGATGAGGGCAGTAATACTTTTGCAAGCGTGGCGGCGGGACTTAAAACTCCGATTATGCAAAGACTCGGATTGTTCGAGATACTGGACGGTTATTCGCGCGGTGGTGAAATTGTTGGAACATACGGCAAGATGAGCGAACTTTCTAAGGGCAAGGACACCTCTGCCGGACACTTTGAATTAGCGGGCTTTGTAACAAAAATTCCTTTCCGCACCTATCCCGAAGGCTTTCCCGGAGATATGGTTAATAAGCTTGAAAAAATATTCGGTACAAAGATTATTGGCAATGAGTCAGCAAGCGGCACAGAGATAATCAACCGTTTAGGCGATAAGCATTTGGCTACAAAATATCCTATTGTATATACTTCGGCAGACAGCGTTATGCAGATTGCTACGCATATCAATATATATCCGATAGAGCGGCTGTACGAGATGTGCGAAGCGGCTAAAGCGTCAATGAGCCCAGAGAACAGAGTGGGCAGAGTAATTGCAAGACCTTTTAGCGGCGCTTCGGGCAATTACGCCCGCACACCTGAGCGCAAGGATTTTGGAATCCCTCCCGATGGCGATACAATTCTTGACAAATGTTCTTCACAAGGCTTACCGGCGGTTGGCGTTGGCAAAATACGTGATATTTTTTGCGGCAAAGGCGTTAACGCGCATTATGAGGCGCATGGCAATGAAGAGTGCTTTGAGGCAACAATAAGGGCAATAAAGGAGCACAAAGGCGGACTGATTTTTACTAATTTGGTAGATACTGATATGGTATACGGGCATCGCAACGACGTTGAAGGCTACAGAAAATGTTTAGAAAGGGTAGATGAATTCCTGTCAAAGTTGCTTTGTCAACTTGAAAAGGACGACATATTGATAGTGACATCAGACCATGGCTGCGACCCTCAATTCCATACCACCGACCATACGCGAGAGTACGTTCCGCTAATGATTTACGGCGAGAAAATAGCAAAGGGCAAGAATATAGGGACTCTTAACGGCTTCATCAATGTTGCAGACATTGTGTGCGAGCATCTGTCTCTACCCTTATACAGGCAAAACAATATTTATAAAGATATAATAGTCGAATAGATTTACAATAAACATGCTTCAAAATTAATATGTTGCATTAAGTTGGCATTTGCGCATAACAGATGCAAATATCTGTTGCATATACTTTGTAAGCAAAAACGATTTCAAAAATTCGCAAATCAAAGTTGTAGTTAATAAGAGCTAAAAATATTTTTTTGCATATTATAATCTCAAAATTGCATACTAATGGGGAGGTTTATGATATGAAAAAAGTATTTTTTGTTTTTGCAACAGTAATATGTTTATTGATAGTTACCAGCGGCGTATTCACCGCTAACGCTGCATTTAGCGCTAGCGACTCTATGAAAGTCGATTGCAGAGCGGCATATTTAATTGACGCTGATACGGGTACGGAAATGTACAGCGTTAATCCTGATGAAAGATATCCGATTGCCAGTATGGTAAAAATTATGACGGCTTTACTCGCATTTGAGGCAATTAACAGAGGCGAATTGTCTTTGGACGAAACCATATGTATCAGTGAAAATTCAAGCGGTATGGGCGGCTCGCAGATGTTTTTGGATACCGGATACAACTACAGTGTTAATGATTTGTTAAAAGGTATAGTTGTTGCCTCGGCTAACGACGCCTGCGTTGCAATTGCTGAAAGGCTAGAGGGAAGTGAAGCGGCATTTGTCGGCAGTATGAATCAAAAGGCAAAAGAACTTGGTATGAACAACACTAACTTTGTCAACTGCAGCGGTTTGCCGGCAGCTGGCGGTTACAGTTCGGCGCGTGACGTGGCAAAAATGACGCAGGAGTTAGTGCGTTGCGAAAAATATTTTAGCTTTTCAAAAATATGGTTGGAAGACTACAAGCATCCGGACGGCAGAACAACAGTTTTAACCAATACAAATAAACTGGTAAGATTCTACGCAGGCTGTGACGGTGGCAAAACCGGTTATACCAGCGAGGCAAAATTCTGCTTATCGGCAACTGCAAAGAAGAACGATATGAGAGTTATATCGGTAATAATCGGCGCGTCGGAGAGCAAACAGCGCTTTGCAGACAGCAGAAAACTGCTTGATTACGCCTTCGCCAATTATAAGAATGAAGTAGTCAACCGCGCCAACGTTGAGGCAGGTCGAATTGCTGTTGCGAACGGTATGGCAATAGATATTGCATTCGCGCCGCAGCATAATATTTCTATGCTATCCAAAAGAGGAGAACAGAGC
>SACC01000033.1 GCA_009928745.1 Clostridia bacterium | reverse complement strand
CTATTATTGTTTTCGGCAATATTTTTTATCCTTTACGGCAAGGACTTTTTCCGATAACTTCATTAAGAACGAAAGGGGAATCCACCCCCCCCACAAAAAAAAATCTAAATAAAAATTTATTTTATATTGGTTTGTTTTAAGAATTTTTTCGAGTAGAGCTTTTGTATATGCGCTTTCTAAAGCAAATTGAATAAAGAAACGCACTGATTAAAAAATTAGCGGCAAAAATCAATGCAAATATGTGCCAATGGTTAAGCGATTTTTGAGATAAAGATAATAATATTAAATAATTACGATAAATTTACAAATATATGTTAAATTATGGTAAAATTGAAATGATGAGGATATTTTTATGGATAAATATGGTAACGTTATGATAAGAGCTTAAATGCGTATCGGTCAGAATATGCGCAATTTGCAGGTATGAATTAGAAATGAACGTAAGCAAGAGAAAAAAGTATCGTATATTGATTATATTTTTGGCAGTAATGCTATTTTTCTCTATTGCTCTTGCTTTTAAGATAATTTATTATTACAACATGAACGAGATTATAGGACTGCCGAGGATGGATAACTGTGTTATGGACGTCGAGTCCATTGATCTTGACAGCCTTAACGCATCGCTTATAATGAACGGCGAACCGGATAAGTTCATTAGTAACAGCAAGAGATTGTACCGGGACGCCTTGTACAAACTGAGAAAGGAGCTGTCAAACAACAATCTTGATATTATCGAAACATGTAGAGCGCAGATTCGGCTCAAACCGGACAACATCAAGTGCGATTACTGGGACTATCGCAAAGCCAAAACCCCATATTATAACGGTGTATATATGGCGGGTTACAGTTGGTCGACCGATACCCAATACATCTTAGACGCGTTATATAAATAATCCAAAAAATTTATTTTATTTTTTTCTGTTCTACCCTCAATTATTGGCACTTTATTGGCACTTGGCGTAGTATAATTAAAAAATATATAAATATATAGAAAACAACAATTATATTTAAAGGAGCGAAAACTTTATGATTAAAAAGCAAGGCGAATCGAAAAGAGGCGCGGCGGTTGCCGCATTGTTAATTCTGTTGATTATTATCGCTGTTTTTATTACTGCGTGCAAGACGACGGATAATGCGGTTGTCGTTAATATAGCCGTTGAAAGCAATGCCGATACCGTGGAAGCGGGAGCATTTAATATTAATGATTACGTTCTTAATGTAACATATGCGGACGGCAACGTCAGGACTATGACTTTAAAACAAGATATGCTCGACGCCGGGGAGCTCGCCGGATTAAATACGCCGGGAGTACACAGGCTGACGGTCAATATCAACGGAGTTACGACGATAATAACTGTTACGATTACAAAAAAGCATTTCAGCTCAGTAAAATTCGAAGATAAGATATTCCTTTATGACGGAGAAGAAAAGTCACTTTCGCTGACGGGGCTTCCCGAGGGCGCTGAAGTCGTTTTTGATACCGAAAGAATTGCTTATACCGAAAAAGGAAGCTACACGGTAACCGCGACGGTTTCGTTGGAGGGCTACATCACCGAGGATTTCACAGCAACGCTTTACATAACCGACCAAATATACGGCGGCTCGGCGATCTGTTTTGAGGATGTTACCGCGGTCTATGACGGCACCGAAAAGTCCGTTGCCGTTATCGGCGCGCCGAAGGGCTCAATTGTCAGTTATGACGTTTATAATAGATACGTTCATCCGGGAATATATAACATAACCGTTACTGTGACAATGGAAGGGGAGAACGATTGGACTAAAACCGCCGCGCTCACTATTTTGAAAGCGGACTACGATATTTCTGCGCTGTGCTGGGTGTGCGATTGGGCAACGGAAGAGCTTGTATACGACGGAACCGCTCATAACGTTTCGCTTGAGGGCGTGCCCGAAGGAGTTATTGCTACCGTAGACGGCAATACCGGTACGGCCGCCGCCGGATATATTGCGACTGCGGAATTCGTCTATGACGCGGTGAATTATAACGAATTGAGCATCGAGCCTTACAGTTGGACAATTAACAAGGCCGATTATGATATGAGCGGAGTGCATTATTACAACTCCACCCTTGTCTATGACAAAACAGAGCACAGCCTTTTATTAACGGGAATTCTGCCCGACGGCGTTGAAGCGGTCTATTCCGACAATACGCTTACGGAAGTCGGATATACGGCGGCGACGGCTTCTTTCGGTTACGATTATGAAAATTATAATCCCATAGATAATTTGACCGCCACGCTTACTATTGTCAAGGCGGATTATAATATGAGTGCCGTTACTTTTAACAGCGCGACCTATGTGTACAGCGGCGGATACCGTACGCTGACTCTTACCGGAGTATTACCGGAAGGTATAGAATGCGAATATTTCCTTGCGGAAGGTGAGGAGTCTTATCCTATTTCTTTAGAAGAAATAGCGATTTCGGAACCCGGATCAAAGACGGTTACCGTAAAATTTTTAGATACCAATATCGATAGCGAGAATTACAACCGCATAGCGGATAAGACGGCAATCCTGACAGTTGTCGCGCTGCCTTTATCCGAAATAAGCTTCACCTCGGCTTCGTTCGTTTACGACGGAGAGCCGCATAGCATATATCTTGACGGAGTTCCTGAGAATATGCTTGTCGAATATGACAACAACGAGAAAACCGCCGCGGGCGAATACGCCGTCACCGCTACAATACTGCAATATAATGAATTGAGCGAAAAATGCGAGTTAGCAGCTATTTCGGCGGTTCTTACGATAGAAACGATTGATTGTGATATGAGCGGCGTGACTTTTGCGAACGCCGAATACGCCGCGAACGGTACATTATTCGAGGTGTCGGTCGCGGGGACCTTGCCCGAAGGTGTAACGGTAACCTATTCCAATAATCACTCGGCATTTGCCGGCGCGACCGATAACGGCGCAATAACCGTCGGCGAATACATAATAACCGCATCTTTCCATACGGATTCCAATCACACGGCGATTGCCGATATGACCGCGACGCTGTCGATAGTCCATTTTGATTATCTCAACGATGCGCTTTTTGAAGATGCATATTGTCCGTATACCGGAGAAGAAATTGTTCTCGAGGTTTCTAATATACCTGATAACGTTTCTGTATACTATCCTAACGGCAACGGCCGCACGACAACCGGAACCAAGGTTGTAACCGCTGATTTTTACAGCTGCGAGGACGGTGTTAACAGCGTTTATCTCGGTTCACGCACGGCTATTCTCGAAATCATCTTTTGTGAGACAACCGAGCTTGCCGATATATACTTCCGTTCCGCTACATATGTTTACGACGGCACGCAGAAAGCAATAACGCTGAGCGGGCAGCTCCCAACAGGTTATACTGTAACATATGTTGACAATACCCTTACCGACGCAGGGAATACTTATGCGTATGCGACGATACGCAGGACGGCGGATAGTGAAATTATGTGTGTTCTTGAAGCAGCTCTCATTATTACACAGGCCGTTCCCGGGATAACATTCGCCGATGCGGCATTCGCATACGACGGCGATGCTCATTATATATATGCTGCGGGGTTGCCTTACGAAATACTGGCTTCGTATGAAAACAATTCGCGCATCGATCCGGGCGAACATATGGTAGCGGTAAGTTTTTATTATAGAAATCCGTCCATCTCGCATAATTATTCTCTTCCCGATGATATGACCGCTACTCTTACAATAACAAAGCTTGATTTTGATATGAGCGGCGTTTCTTTTAGGAGCGAAGCTTTCTTCTATGACGGCTTGGCGCACAGCCTTATTTTTGACGATTCGGACTTACCGCAAAACCTATATTATGAAATTATCGGTAATTCACGTATCAACATGGGTCAGCAAACCGTTACAGTTAATTTTTATGCTGATTACTATTTTGAAGAATACTATACTATACCCGAGCCGATGACGGCGGAGCTGAAAGTTGTTAACAATCCTCTCGCGACTGTCGGCTTCCCCGGAGCGACCTATACTTATTCGCCGGATACCGAAAGGAGTGTGCTCCTTGCCAACGCCGACGGCATCGTTGTAAAATACTCGAACAACACCCAGTCGCAGGCGGGGTCGTACTGCGCGGGCGCGGTTATCGGCACTTATAATACGCTAACGGGAGCATTTATCAGCTATTATACTTTTGAATCAACTCTGATCATCAACAAGGCAACGCTTGTCGCTTCGAGTTACGGGTTGAATTCGGCAACGTATACATACGACGGTACGGTAAGAGCGCTTGAGCTTGCGGGAGAGCTTCCGGAGGAACTGGAAGTAGTTTATCAGAACAACGGCAAAACGAATGCCGGAGTGTATAGAGTGACCGCAAGCATAGCTTCCAAAGAGGGATACGATAATTATATTCTTCCTATTCCTTATGTTGCGACGCTGACTATCAACACAAGACATTTGCAAGTGGTGTTCGAAGGGGAAACCTATCTTGAATATACCGGCGCGGCGCAGAAAAACGTAACCTGTACGGCGACAGGTAAGATCGGCGGCGATACCGTGAATATTTCTTTGACTTACAGCGGTGATATGATTGAATGCGGCGTATATACGGTGACTGCAAGTATAAACAATCCGAACTATTCTTTGAATGCGGATAACACCTATACCGTTACAATAGTACGAAAACTTTTCATCGTAATATTCTCGCAGCGCAATTCGGATACGATAGTATATCTTCCCGACGGCGAAGCGCTTAATTCGGAGCTTGTGCCTAATCTGATTACTTTGCCGGGTTATAATGCCGCCTGGGAGACTTTTGATTATACGGTTACGGCCAACAAAACAATCAATGCGCAATACGTGCCAATCGTATATAATATCGCTTATGAGTTCAACGGCGGCTACAATAATTCCGGCAACCCAGCGACATATACCGTGGAGACAACAGCTATCACGCTTGCGGACGCCGCTAAACAAGGCGATTCCGTGTTTAACGGCTGGTATACTACTCCGACATTCATCGAGGGCACGAGAAAATATGTGATTAACAGCGGAAGCTGGGGCAATATAAAGCTATATGCGAACTGGATTGACTGCCCGATAATCATACCGGATACGTTTAGTCTGAACTGCTCGGGAGCTGTCCCTGTCATTACGTTATCGGTTGGCAACGAAATATCCGGCGTGGATCTTTTAGGGCAGATATCCGTCGGGGCGGAGTACAGCTGGAAGCTATATGAGGATTATGCCTGCGCGACAGAATACGGTGTCAATAACAGTATAATTTGTGTATCTTTGTCCGAAGGCGATAATATCGTATATGTGCTTGTCAGTAAAAATGACGGCAGCGCCTCAACGAGATATATATTGGATATTTATAGAAATCACATATACAACTATCGCGTTAATTATGGCGACGGAAGCAGCTCGATTATAGCGGCTGAAGAGGGAACTCAAATATCCGGTCTTTTGCACGCGAACAAAGAGGGGTACATTTTTACAGGGTGGACAGTCGAAGACGAAATTGTCGAATTCCCCTATATTATCGACAGAAACGGGATTGATTTTGTCGCCGCCTACGACAGGATAGCTTATTCCGTATTCTATGACCTTGACGGCGGAACGAACAGCGGTCAAAATCCGAGTAATTATACCGTTACCACGGGATTTGTCCTTTTCAACCCCGTAAGACCCTATTACCTTTTCGACGGTTGGTACAACCAAGACGATCAACTCGTTATAATTGTTAACGAAACTGGCGATATTTATCTCAAAGCAATATGGACTGCGGTGAATTATAATATATTCTATGTGTTGAGCAACGGCGAAAACAATATGGATAATCCCACCGACTATACGGTCGAGGATTCATTCACGCTCAAAGCCCCAACACGTAACGGTTATGTGTTCGACGGTTGGTATACCGAAAATACCTATTTGTACAAAGTTACAGCGATTAGTTCGGGGAGTCACGGCACGCTTGTGCTCTATGCGAAATGGAGCCCGAGTGAATACTCAATCTCGTATAATCTGCAAGACGGCGTCAATTCTGAATATAATCCCGAGTCATACACCATTGAAGACCGCATAGAATTGGCTGAACCGACCAAAAACGGCTACAGCTTCGACGGCTGGCGGCGCAGTAATTTTATAGACGGAGTAGAATATTTTGAATCCGTTACGATTATTGACGGCGCGACCGGGGACTTAGCGCTCATTGCCTATTGGAGCGATGCAATCCAATACGGGATCAGTTATTTTAACACGGACTGGTTTAGCAATCCTAATCCGCCGGTCTTTACCGTGCTTAGCGAAACAATAACGCTTGAATCCCCCTCGTCTTCACCGAACGGCTATACCTTCGGCGGCTGGTATAATGACGTCGGGTTTGTGTCGGCGGCAACCGAGATAGCAAGCGGCTCAACCGGTGATATTAGCTTATATGCAAAATGGGTTCCCGTACAGTACGGCATCACATATAATCTGCTCGGCGGAGAAAATGACATTGACAATCCGACAAGCTTTACTATTGAAGACACATTCACGCTTGCCGATGCCTCAAAGAGCGGTTTTACATTCGGCGGTTGGTATGGGGACGTCTTTTACTCGTCTGAGCGTATCACAGAAATAAGCAATAATTACGGCAATCTCGCTTTGTATGCAAGATGGACCTCCGAAGCAGAGCTTGCCGGCGTGTATACTCGTACCGAGTATACGGTCACGTTCGACAGCAACGGCGGCGGCGCGGTTCCGTCTCGGACGGTTACCGATTCCGAACAGCTTTCGATTCCCGCGCCCTCGCGCAACGGGTATTTGTTCAAAGGCTGGTATGAAGATTCAAGTTGTACGATACCGTTCGGCATAATGGATAACGAGATATATTCCGACACAACTCTTTATGCCGGATGGACCGTCTGTTCATATAGTAACGGAGGATTTCTTTCCGGTAGCGTGTCAAGTGCGGTGACATATTCCGGCTCCGCGGATAGTCGCAACACCGCGTTCTATTTCTACACCTACGAATCGTCAGTCACCCTGTACTACTACAATGGCAGCAGCGGCGGCCGTACCCATTATCAAATATATGACGAGACGACGGGCAGCCTCATTAACACCTACGGCTATTTTACGAATACATCGTATTCTTCTGCTACCTTCAGCACTAACCGCGGACATTTATATAGAATATTGCCTTACGCAAGCGGAATCAGTTACACTACCACTGCGTATTTGTATCTCAGCGGTTGTTCGGTTACTGCGGCTTATGCGGAGAGCGGGACTTTCGCAAGAGGCAGTATTAACAGCGGCAATAAGGTTGTGGAATTAACCTATGGTCAAAGTTTCAATCTTGAAATTCCGGTTAAAAACGGGGCGACGTTCACCGGTTGGTTCAACGGAGCAACTCGTGTTACATACAATAACGGCAGTAGCAGCCAGAGCCAGGGATGGTCATACAACGGACGCACGGTACTTACTCCAAAGTACAACTATACTATTTATAACATTATTTACAAAGCCGGTGAAGCGACTATAACGGACAGCGGCAACCCTGCAACGTACACGGTAGAACATGCTGTTACTTTCGTCGACTATTTGCTTGAAGGCTATACTTTCGAGGGTTGGTATACCGATATAGAATTAACAGTCAAAATCGAGGACACTGACGGACTTTGGGCAGATTTTACGCTTTACGCGAAGCTGACCAAGGAGATTGAACTATTTGGATGCAGATATGAAGTAAGCTTTGACTCGCAGGGAGGCTCATCTGAGGACGCTCAATATATCGATGATGTTACCGAGCTGACGTTACCTATGACGACACGCACAAACTATATGTTCAAAGGCTGGTATGAAGATTCCGGATGCACGCAATTCTTCGATGCGTTTAATATTACAATAGACTCCAATATTTCGCTTTATGCCGGATGGACCGCCTGCTCATATATTAACGGCGGATTCCTTTCCGGCAGCTCTTCAAGCGCTCAGACATATTCAGGTTCCGAAACTGCCAGCAACACGGCGTTCTATTTCTATGCCGACGGTTCATCTGTCAGTTTGCATTACTGCAATGGCTACAGCGGCGACCGTACCTATTATCAAATATATGACGAGACGACGGGCAGCCTTATTATCACCTACGGCCCTTATACGAATACATCGTATTCTTCTGCTACCTTCGACACTACCCGCGGTCATCTGTACCGTGTGGTTCCTTATGCTTATAGCAGCAGTTATACTACGACGGCATACCTTTATCTCAGCGGAGATTACGTGGCAACTACCGAAGACTTTGAAACCAACACTTTCGGCGCTGATTACGGTTTAAGCGAAGCGGTTACGGTTACGGTAATGTACAATTACGAATTTTCTTTCATCCCTGCTTATAACTCGGACGGCTATTATATATGGACGGGTGATGAATACGAAAGGATAACCGATGAAAGCGGTTCTTCCTTATCGGAATGGACGTATGATACTAATACCGTTTACGCATATAATCCCGCCGAATAATCGGCTGTAAAAAGGAGTAATTATGATTTGCCCAAAATGCAAAAAGGAAAACACTATACGCCAACAGTCTGACGATATATTCATTTGTACTGCGTGCGGAGCGAAATTTATGAGGCGCAAACCATCCGAGGAGGGTCCGGTAAAAGCTGATATAGCGCCCGCAGCGGACAAAATGCAATCTGAGTCTGTGCCGCCCGATTCAAAAATCCCGTCAAGCACCGCCGCGACTAAGCAACCGCTGCCGAGGCAGGGAACGGATCATAAGGAAGCGAAAATCGTAAAAGGACGCGGCAACACGAAAGTTGAAGCAGAGGTTTCTCCGCCGAAAGTGTTCGTTCCTAAAAGCAAACGAGTTGCTGCTGAGAACGCCGATACCGGTCAAGTATCTGCAAGTGCGCCGCCGGAAGCAATAAAAACCATTGATCAAGCGGTGACTGTTGCGGGAACAGAAGCGCCTGCATTAGAAAATGCTCCGCGGGAATCTAAGGAAGATAAAGAGACTGAGGGAAAAATAACCTCGGATTCCGAAGAGCAAATCAGGTCGCAAGAGCCGGCAGTGCCGACCGCAACCCCTGACATTCCGAAGGATACTCCTTTTGCAGAGAGGGCATCCGAGACAGCGGTCGATACCGGTTTTGACTTCGGTCCGCAATGGACAGCCAAGGTTTTCGGCAATCCGGGGCGGACAGCTGTCCAAGCAAACGAAACCGAACAGCAAATAGCCTCTACGATAAAAGCCGCCGCAATACCGCCCGCACCGGAACCGCCGGATGCGGATACGTCTCCTTCGGAAAACGCAGGGATTCAAGCGGCAAAGGCTATTGATGAAAATGCAGAAGAAGATATGGCGGCTGTAATTAAGAAAAATGCAGAGATTGCAGTACAGGACGCTAATATCGGCAAGGCAATGTCGGCGGAAGCCGATCCCCGCTCGGCGGAATCCGTAGCCGTAGAATCGGCAGAAGTCGAAGCAGATTTGTCTTCTGCCGTCGCTAACAATTTATCCGACGAAGTTAAGCCGAAGCCGAAAAGAAGTAGCGCTAAGCCGCACTTTGCCGGGGAAAAAGCGGTTATGCTTGCAGGCATTGCGATATTGATTGTTGTAATCGCGGCAGCGGTGCTGATACCGATATTTTATACGCGGGTACAGCCGTTATGGTATAATCAAATCGATTTGGGTGAAAGCATATCGTCCGTAACGAAAGTAATGGGTAGCGAAGATGAGATTTCCATGAACAATTATTATTGGTATAAAGGGTTAAACTCCGTCAAAGCTCGCGAGTATCTTATTAACGGC
>SACC01000368.1 GCA_009928745.1 Clostridia bacterium | reverse complement strand
GCTTCACACCCTTTCTTAGAAGCGCCAATTCGTCCTCGCGAAGTTCGCCGTCAACCTTGACGATGTAGGTTTTGGGTATCTCGTTGCTCGGATGCGTCAGCTTGTTGACAAGCTCCCCGTCGTTCGTCAAAAGAAGCAGTCCTTCCGAATCGTAATCCAGTCTGCCGACCGTTGACAGTTTTTTGTCTATTCCTTTGAGATAATCAAAAACGGTTTTTCGCCCTTTCTCGTCGCTCGTTGAGCAGATACAGCCCTTGGGCTTGTTGAGCATAATATATGTATACTTGGTGACGGGTTTTACTTTTACTCCGTCCACCAATACTGTATCATTATCCGGATTCACATCATAGCCAAGCTCCGTCATTTTTTTGCCGTTCACTGTGACTTTGCCCGCGCTGATTATTTCTTCCGCATTCCTTCTTGAAGCTATACCGCATTCTGCCAAAAATTTATTAATTCTCATATCTACCAACCTTTTATCAATTATATAGTATATAGTTTTTCGCTAAAAAGCAAGTAATTCTTGTGATAGATATTAACTTTGCCCATATAGATATTTTTATCAGTATTTGTGCGATTGCTTACCGTATTGTATTCGTAGCGAATATTGCTCTTTTCTTCTTCGCTAAGCGGATATCTGAGCGTTCTTTGCACACTAACTGCCACTTCGCCTTTATCATACTTCAGCTTGGCGTATGTCAAAGGTTTTTCCTTATCGGCAAGCGTAACCATATCGTAATTCTTATAACTTTTTTCCATAAGTTGCGCGCTCGCCTGCCACATATTAGAAGTGTTCAACACTACGCAAATAAGTTGCATATCCTCTCTTAGAGCTGAGCTGACTAAGCATCTTCCCGATGTTTTTGTGAATCCTGTCTTTATGCCGTTGGCGCCATTAAATCCAGTAAGCATTTTGTTTTTGTTGATAAATGCGCACTTTTTACCCGTATCATCTGTATAGTCGTGTTTTTTTGATGCAACGATTTCTCTAAAAAGACTGGAGCGCATCGCATATCTTGATATCATCGCAAGATCGAACGCAGTTGTATAATGCTTATTATCGTCAAGCCCGTGCGGATTGGTAAAATTCGAATTATATGCGCCGGCGGCAACCGCGGTTGAGTTCATCATCGTTGCAAAATCATCAACACTACCTGCAGTAATTAGCGCTAACGCTACCGCGCTGTCATTGCCGCTCCTTAGCATTAATCCGTATAATAAATCGGTAACCGACCATTTTTGTCCCGCTCGCAGATATATTGATGAGCCTTCTACGCCTTCAGCCTGTTTTGGTATCGCGACGACTCTATTAACATCGGTGTGTTCTATTACTGTTATCGCAGTCAATATCTTGGTAGTGCTTGCAAGAGGCAGTCTGACCTGCGCGTTCTGCGCCGCAAGTACTCGCCCGCTTTCAGCCTCGATAACAATTGTCGCGCTTCTTGCTTCTGCCTTTGCCCTCATTGTCAGCCCGCCGACAGGACAGGCTATCAATAGTATTACTAACAATATCAATCCCATTATTTTTCGGGAGTAAAAACATTTATCGCTGCGCCGAGTAAATCTGTCCATTTGTTTGAATTTTCCTCCTTATTGATATTGATAAATTGATGCCTTGAGCCGCCAAGCACCAAAAAACCCAAAGGTGTTATAGATGCGCCTGCGCCGCCTCCGTCCATTTGCTTTTTGTCCTTATTATTTTTCTCATTGCTTTTTTCGTTGCTGCCGGTTATCATCCCCACGCTAATTTTTGATACCGGTATAACAAGCGAATTATCCGGAGCAATTATACACTTGCCAATAACCGTATCTGTATCCACAAGTTCTCTCAGATTGCTCACTGTTTTTTCCATTAATCCTTCCATAT
>SACC01000367.1 GCA_009928745.1 Clostridia bacterium | reverse complement strand
ATTGCTGATTCATAAGTGTTAGTTTGTGTTGTAATATAAGATTTAACATAGTAGGTTGTGTTTGGATTCAAATTGTTAACGTTGGCATTAAATGGAGATGTTGTGCTTAAATTTTGTAATGTAGTCCAGTTTGCATCATTCTGAGATTTATATTTGAAACCTTTTAAGCTTATTGTTTGGTCTCCTTGAGTAAAAGATGCGTTAAAGGTTGCAGAGTTATGAGTTATATTGGTAGTTGAATTATAAGATATTGTTGGAGGTACCTGAGTTAGAATGGTAACATTTTTTAGTTTAAAGCAAAATGAGAAGGCAAAGGCGCCGATTTTGGTTATCTTTGACGGAATTATTACTTCTACAAGGCTTTCACATCTCCTGAAGGCACTGGTATCAATTTCTTTAAGTTCATTTGGCAAAATCAGCGATGCCAAATCCCGGCAGGTCAAAAATGCATTATCCCTTATTCTCTCAACACTACTTGGTATCTTAATGCTATTAAGTCTGAAGCAATCTGCAAAACAACTTTTGCCCAAAGCAGTTAATTTATCCGGCAAAATAGCGTTTTTTAAATTAGAACAACCGCTGAAAGCGCTATTGCCGATTTGAGTTACATTATTAGTAATAGTTACGCTTTGTATATTTTTGTTATCAAAAAATGCTTTGGATTTTATTGCAGTAACAGGTAAGCCAAGATGCAGCATGGGTACAAAGATATTTGTGGAAGCGCCCTCATAGCCGCTTACGCAATATAGGTTTTTTTCTGTCTCGTTTTCCTCTTCTCCCATTACAAAATCTGCGAATACTGGGGGGATAAAGGGTATATCTTCAGGAATAATGATTTCATCAGCTGATATTAGTTCATATATCAGTCCTTCCGTTCCTTCAATAAGCGACCATTTTGCATATATGGTCAAAGAATCAGTTTTACGAGGCAGTTTCTTTAATTTGTTTCCTGATAACTCCTCATTATCATACCATCCGCAAAACTCATATCCGTTCTTAACCGGAACCGTTAATTCATTTATTTTTGTTACAGGCGAAGACTCTATCTCAATGCCGCCGTTAGTTATATAAGTGATCTCTATCGGGTTTTTTGAGCATCCAATAATAAATAAAGTATTAACTATTATAAAAGCAATCAATAGACAAAATATAATTTTTTTCACAGCGCTTACCCCAAATCTAATTTGTTATATTCTATATCTATAATTGCATATTGTCAACATTGAATGATAAAAATAATAACAATCAATATTATCTTGACAAAATTTGGTTGAAAGTATAGGATTATTCTATGGCAGAATTGGCACTTAATAATATATTTATTAATTACTTTGGCGCAAGGGATGTGATTCATTCCTTTACTCACACCTTTACTGGCGGACTCAACGTAATATACGGCGCTGAAGGCAGCGGCAAAACTACGCTTTTGAAGGCAATCGCAGGACTTGTGCATATTAAGGAAGGCTCAATTCAGCTGGATGGCAAAGAATATTCCGAAGTCAGAATTCGTGAAAAAGGGATTGCGATGGTATTCGATGATCTTGCTTTGCGCAATAGAAGATGCGTGCGATATAATCTCGAATTGCCCTTAAGATTAAGAAAGTTTGCCCCCGAGATAATTCGCGAAAGAGTCGGCGCAGTCAGCGCAGAATTTGGTTTGTCATCGGGGATTATGGATGTTGCGGTATTCCGTCTGTCCGAAGAATACAAGGTAAGGATAGCGCTTGCGCGCGCATTTATGAGAGAGAGTAAAATATTGATTTTTGACAATCCGTTCGCCCGTCTTAGTCCTGATATAAGAGAGGAATTATTCTTGTTATTGCTCGGTCATATCCGAAAAAGCGAGACCGTTGTTATATACGCTACTGAC
>SACC01000366.1 GCA_009928745.1 Clostridia bacterium | reverse complement strand
GTCTATATCTGCATAGCTCCAACCAAAATCTTCCGTAATTATCAAGGGATGCGCCAGCACTGAAAAACCGAACGCCTTCTTTATTGTGTCTATTGCTTCTTCTGCCTCAATTTTTAAGTCAAAGGACTTAAAGGCATTCATGTATTTGTCAATTACTTCAGCCACATCCGAACCGTAACCCATTTTTATAAGAATATTGGCAAAATTGGGCTTGCCGATATTGCTTTTGGAGCTGTACAATTTATCCTGCTCCTCCATAGGTATCTCTATTTTGTGCTCAGTGCGCAGATATTCGACTAGCCTTACTGTCTTTTCTCTACGATTCTGCTTTGCGCGAGCCGCAAGCTCTTGTATCCTTTTATCGTCAAGATTGAAACCGTAACCCAGCATATGCAAGTCGATATTTTTATATTTGCATGAAAATTCCACTCCGTCAAAATATGTCAAACCACGTAAAGCCGTCCATCCCCTCGACAATTCCCGCATAGCGAAGCAGCTGTCTAAGGTATCGTGATCGGTTATTGAGAAGGTACGGATGTTGCTGGTTCTTATCATTTCGAGTAATTCCTCCACCTTGTAAGTGCCGTCGCTGTAACAGCTATGTATATGTAAATCTACATCTTTAATCATACTTACCCCTCTTCAGTTCCTGCCGCAAAAAGCGATTTTTTGTACCAATGTCTATTAATTTCTCCTACATTTAGACTCGGCGTGGTTAATGTATTCTATCAGTAGTTATTGCTCTTGTTTAACTCCACTATAGAGTATATCTTGTCTTCCTCAATATTTACCGCACTCAACTTTACAGCAGAATCCATAAATATAGAACGAAATAAGAATTCACTTGCTTTGAGTTCTTCGGCACCTGCTTGTCCCATTATCGAATTGCTTTCGGATGCCGTAGTTACCGCAAAGCAAGCTTTTGATATATAATCTTTGAACATACTGCTTCGGGCTACCCAAGATGGATTCTCCGATGCAATGATTGTATATATTCCCGCACGCCTGCCAAGTCGCGCTAAACTACATATTATTTCCTCAATCTCCCGTTTTCCCGTGCGTACCAGTTCTTCTGCCTCGTCAACAACTATTATTATACGAGCGAACTTATCACCTTCTTTCATCTTTGCATTGTATTCTACAATGTTCGCGGTTCCATCATTGTCAAAAAGGGTATAACGATCGTCCATCTCGCTAAGTGCCATACGGAGAACTTTCAACGCGGAGTCGGCATCTCTTGCCGCATTGGGTAAAAGCATGTACGGAAGTCCGTTGTATACGCTCATTTCTTTGTTTTTAATACCCAGTATTAATAGCTTTAATTCTGCAGGAGTATAACGAATGAGCAAATCGCATATCATTGTGTTGATAAAACTCAAATGTCCCGACCCAGGTTTGCCCGTTATGAGGAGATGCGCTATATTAGCCATATCGCACAAAACAACGCCCTCATTACTGTCATAGCCGAGGAAAGTGGACAATACGGGCAATTTGTCCTTATCAGGATTTATTTTCTTTTCTATTTTGCTTTCGGATATTCGCCCTTTTTTAGCTTTCGGATAAAATTCTTGCATATGTTTTTTCTACCTCAGTTAGAAAATAAATTTACTAATATTATCTTTTATGCTGTCTATGAATGTCTCGGCATTATGAACACATTGGCATATTAAATATCCATCGAGTTGATATTTAGACTTAATATAAGTATCTCTAATGCGAATATACATACTAATTATTCCTTGTGTCACTGCATCCAAATCGATTATACCGTTGTCTGATGATGTGTTTTTCACCAATGCAGTTATATAAGTATTTAGGTTATTTCCCAAATCTTGCATATAATCGATAATGTCGTCTATTAAGGTTGTGAGCAGGAA
>SACC01000365.1 GCA_009928745.1 Clostridia bacterium | reverse complement strand
GATGGCGCCCGATCTTGTGATTCTTGACGAAGCGACCTCGGCTCTCGACAATCTTTCCGAATACCACGTTCAGCAGGCAATCGAAAAGAGCAAACAGGGCAGGACTACCTTCATCGTGGCACACCGCCTTTCAACCATACGCAGTGCTGACAGGATAGTTGTCATGGAAGCCGGACGTTGTGTCGAAATCGGCACCTATGACGAGCTTATAGAAAAGCACGGCAAATTTTATGAGTTGAAAGCGCTCAGCGAAATGAACGTAAAAAAAGAAGAAGTGCTTGAATAATAAATAATAATAAAGGCGCCGCAGTTTGAAGCAATTCATTCCGCAGCGCCTTTTAACAATTGATGCCGTTATGCTTTATTTTTCTCTGTAGTAAAACATCGTTAGTAAGCAAAGACCATATTATCTATTCTTACCTAAACGGGTTTTGAAAGAATCCAGGTGTTTTTTGTAGATGTATCATAGTAGAACATCGCGCCGTTTGTCGGGTCCGCGCCGTTCATCGCCGCTTTTGCCGCCCTGATCGAATCGGCATCGGCAGGTTTATTGATCGCACCGTTTGCCACGGGAGAAAACTGATAATATCCGTTGATATTCTGATAGATAACGCCATTCACCGTATTCGGCCATGACTGGCTTTTTACTCTGTTAATGACGACGGCACCAACGGCGACTTTTGCTTCGTAAGATTCGCCCTGTGCTTCGGCTGTTATAAGCCTTGACAATAAGTCAATTTCACCCGGTGTATAAGATGTCACCGACGATGTGGTAGCCGACGGAGTAACTGACGGAGCGACCGACGGTATATTCAACACCTGACCGATATAAATCATATCGGTGTAAATATTATTTGCACGTCTTAAAGCGGTAAGAGTTATTCCGTACTTTTTAGAAATCGAATATAAGGTGTCGCCGCTCTTGACAGTATATGTAGCACAGTTAACATACAGTTTCTGACCTATGTTGAGCATAGTGCTTGTTAAATTGTTATCTTTCATCAAAGTTTCTGTGCTTGTATTGAATGTCTGACCTATCTTATATAACGAGTCGCCGCTGACTGCCGTATATGTTGCCGCGGATACTTTATAGGTAAAAAATACAGAAAGGCACAATAACAAAGCGGTCACTGACAATAATGCTGTTAATTTCTTCATTTTGATATCCTCCTTTACCTTAAACGGTTATAGGTTTATAATTAACGTAATACCCCCGTGATTTACGTTACGGTCACATTATAATGCATATTGCACAAAATGTCAATGGTAATATTATGCACATTGTGCATAATGACAGTTTTTGTTAAAAAAATTATCAAAACGATTAATTTATTGCAAAAAACAGTATGTTTTGCAATCTTAAAACACTCAGTAAAATGAGCATAAAAAGAAAAAAGCACTTGAATAACATAATATAGCAACTCATGTGAAGAAAAACATGATATGTTATGTTACAATGTAAGCGGAAGGAGTGAGACGGATGTACGAATGGATATATGCGATACAAAAAATGATAGACTGGATTGATGATAACGCCGTTAATAATCCCACTCTCGATGAAATGTCAAGGGTAATCGGTTATTCGCCTTATTATTGTTCAATGCAGTTTCACCGTATTGCCGGAATGACGCTGAAAAGTTATATTGCCAAACGCCGTCTTTGCATGGCGTCCCTTGCCGTAAGGGATACGGATCGTGGTATAACCGACATAGCGTTGGAATACGGTTTTTCTTCTCAGTCTGCTCTGACGAGAGCGTTCAGGAAGCTTACGGAGGCACACCGTCATCTTACAGGAAAAACCCGGTTCCTATTCCGTTATCCATGAAAAAAATAATCGTCTCGCCTTCACACTATATCGAAAAAGGAGACTTTACTATGGGAAATATTGTTT
>SACC01000364.1 GCA_009928745.1 Clostridia bacterium | reverse complement strand
GCGCAGTATGGTATATCAAAGCGTTGTTTATGGCAGGTCAAGCGGATTACGCCTATGAATTGCTATCCATTATCAATCCTATTGACAAATGCCGCGACAGTGAATTCGCCGCTCAATACAAGGGCGAGCCATATGTGCTTGCGGCAGATGTATATTCGCACAAGCAATATAAAGGTCGTATTGGCTGGAGCTGGTATACAGGCAGCGCTTCCTGGTTGTACAAAACCATACTGGAGGATATGATAGGTATCAGATTGTATAACGGGTGTATTACTTTCAAGCCCAACTTGCCCAGTATTATCAATTCGGTAAAAGTCAAATACGCCTATAAAAATACTGTATACAATATAGAGATTAAGAAAGGCGAAAGCATAGGACTTTATGTCAACGGCATAAGAAACGGCGAGAACCTGTTGCCGCTTAACTCCAACAAGGGAATAGTTAATGTATTCTTTGGATATTAGTAATTGCAATCAATTATGTTTTATGTTAATATCATAATTGAGGTGCGATTTTGGATTTATTCAGCTTTTCTCAAGAATACAGGCAGAATATGCCGCTTGCCGAGAGACTCCGTCCCGAGACTCTGGACGAATTCATCGGACAGGCGCATATTGTCGGACAGGGCACGCTGCTAAGGCGCGCAATCTCTGCCGATCGTTTGGGCAGTTGTGTTTTTTTCGGTCCTCCCGGCACAGGCAAAACCACTTTGGCGAATATTATTGCAAAGGCGACTAACGGTCATTTTGAGAAACTCAATGCGGTGTCAAGCGGCGTTGCCGAGGCAAAAAAACTTATAGAGGATGCGAAGAACCGCAAAAAGATGTATAACACGCGCACTTATCTATTGCTGGACGAATGTCACCGCTGGAATAAAGCGCAGTCCGATTGCGTGCTGGGAGCGATTGAATCGGGAGATATTATTTTTATCGGCTCGACTACCGAGAATCCATTTGTATCAATGACCAAAGCTATATTGTCCAGATGTCGTATTTTTGAGTTCAAAAAACTTAGTGAGAAGGACATTGCAGACGGACTGGAGTATGCGCTGAAAAGCGAAAAAGGTTTGGCTAAATATAGAGCAGAGGCGAGTGTCGGAGTTCTCAAGCATATAGCTTGGGCGTCAGACGGCGATCTGCGCACTGCGCTTAACGCGTTGGAGCTTGCGGTGCTGACAACTCCGGTAACTGCGGACGGTAGGATAATAATTGACGTAGAGATAGCCGAACAATCCATTCAAAAGCAGTCTTTATCGGTGGATGAGAGTCTCTATTATGACATATTAAGCGCTTTTTGCAAAAGTCTCCGCGGCAGCGACAGCGACGCGGCGCTGTATTGGTCGGAGAGACTAATTCAGGCAGGGTGTGACCCTATGGTTATTGCAAGACGGCTTATCGTACATTCGGCAGAGGACGTCGGTATGGCAGATCCGCAGGCTTTAATTATTGCGGTATCAGCCATGACCGCAATGCAAAATATAGGACTGCCCGAGGGGCGCATACCGCTTGCGGAAGCGATAATTTACGTTGCCGAAGCCTCGAAGTCCAATTCGGTAGTTAACGCGCTTCAGACCGCGTCATATGCGGCAACGGAGACCAAGGACGACAATGTCCCGTTAGCGCTGAGAGATACCAATTATAAGCAGGAGCAGGTTAAAGGATACAAATATCCGCACGATTTCGGCGGATATATAGAACAGCAATATTTGCCCGACAGTCTCAAAAATAAGAAGTTTTATATACAGTCTAATAACGGCTATGAAAAAACTTTGACAAGATCGAAGGTTATTATGAAAAATAAAGGATAAAAAAACTTGCTTTTGCATAAATCTAGTGTATAATTGTGTTATGAGAATTTTGGCGCTTGATATAGGAGATGCACGCATAGGTATTGCGC
>SACC01000363.1 GCA_009928745.1 Clostridia bacterium | reverse complement strand
GATGAGAGTATTGCGAATATATATCCGCTTCTTTTAAAGCCGCTGACCATATTTACGCGGAACAATAATTCCTCGCCAATCGCAGGTAATATTGCTAACGCTACAATACCCAATAAAAAAACTTTTGAGGTGCTGACAAAGTCTCCGTATTGAGGTTGAAAATTATACCCAAGTTTTGCAATCAGCTTCAAAAATATTACAGCAATCGGAACAAAAGCTACAATACTCAATGCGGCGATAAGTATTACGCCGAATATTTGTTTAATTGAAAGTGTGCGTCTAATACCCGAAAGTTCTGCAATATTGACCTTATAATAGGCGCATCCCGCTCCGGCTGCTCCTGCAAAAATCAGTTGCCCGCCGAACGCAAAGACCCAATTGAGCGTATCACCTTGAATATTTAATACCAAAATTACGACTTGAAATACAAGCAATGAAATAAATGCTCCGATGAATATTTTTCCCGATTTGTTGGCATCAAGTTTGTTCATTCTTCAATTTTCCCTAGAATACATATATGCAGTTTGTGTTTTATTATTAACAATTATGTAATGCGGTTCTTGACCTTTGGTAAGCTATCTCTACGGTGACATCTTTATCAATGACTGCCCCGAGCGATACAATCGAGGAGCACACCGCCTCAAGCGCCAAAGCAGGCAGATTATTCTCTTCACTAAGATGCGCAAGTATTAGCTGTTTTGTACCCGATTGCACTAAATCCCTAGCAAATTGCGCCGCCGTATTATTAGAAAGATGCCCCAGCTTACCTTCGATGCGTCGCTTTAACATCTCGGGATACTTTCCTCTCTTCAGCATTTCCTCGTCATGGTTCGATTCCAATATTACTATATCGCTACCTTTAGCATTAGCTAATATATTAGGACTTACTATACCAAGATCTGTTACGCTAGTTATCTTGCTCGAACCTCTATTGAGCGTATAGCCTACTGGATAAACGGCATCGTGCGATATGCGGAACGGCTGAACAAAAATGCTTTTTATATAAAATCCGCTGTCAAAATCCTCTCTTGCGTATCTTTTTGTTGAAGTTGCCATTGCATAATCTATCGCATTAAGTGTTTTATAATTTGAATAAACCGGTATATCTGACTTTTTAGTCAGTGTTTTCAGTCCTCTGATATGGTCGCAATGCTCGTGAGTTATCAAAATACCGTCAAGGCTTGCAATATTTTCGCCGATATCGTTAAGCCCTGACTCTATGTCGCGGCAACAGATACCTGCATCAAGCAATATTTTTGTTGTGCCGTCCGTTATATAGGTGCAATTCCCTTTGCTACCGCTGGATAAAACGCAAACTGAAAAATTCATAAGTTTATTATACTACAATATAGCTTGAAATAACAAGTATTAATATGGTAAGATATCCTTATGATAAAAAAATCCGATATAATCCAAAAAGTAAAAGAAGCAGCGTATTCGATAAGCTTTCAGGTGGATTCTAAGACCTGCGGGCTATTGCTTGATGCGGAAAGCATTGAGAGCAATCCCCTTTCCCGTTTCGCGCTCAATATTATGAATAAAAATCTCGAGTTAGCGCTCAAAACACGAATTCCTGCCTGTCAAGATACAGGTATGGCTATAATCTTTGCCTCAGTTGGTAAAGATGCGGATATTGAAGGTGATATATACGATTCTATCAACGAAGGCATTCGTCAAGGCTACGTAACTTTGCGCAAATCCGTGCTTGACCCTATTACCCGCAAAAACACGGGCGACAATACGCCCGCAGTTATTTATACCGAGCTTGTTGACGGAACCTCTCTCCGCTTAGACATAATGGCGAAGGGCTTCGGCAGCGAGAATATGAGCGCGCTTATTATGCTCAATCCCTCCGACGGGATAGACGGCATAATAAATGCCGTCTGTAATACTGTTAATC
>SACC01000032.1 GCA_009928745.1 Clostridia bacterium | reverse complement strand
GGCTTAATGCCTAATCCTAAGTCAGGTACCGTAACACAGGATATAACGAGAGCTATTAAGGAAATCAAAGCAGGTAAGGTTGAGTACAGACTTGACAAAACGGCTATAATACACGTACCTATCGGTAAGGCTTCTTTCGGTGTAGAGAAACTCAATGAGAACTTTATAACCGTTTTGGACGCTATAATCAAGGCGAAGCCGTCAGCATCAAAGGGTCAATACCTAAAATGTATCGCGATAGCTAGCACAATGGGACCGGGAATCAAAGTAAGCTATAATAAATAGGCTTAAAACAGTTGACTTTACAATCAGCGCAAAATATAATAAAACTACATTCAAAGACAGTAAGCGGCAGTCGCCATAATTCGCAAGAGCTTACCGAGATGTAAAAACAATTAACACTTGTTATTTTATGTCCTCTTGTCTTTGGATAAGAGGACATTATTTTGTATATGTGACCGCAGCAATATGCGGAATTAAATAGGAGGTTAAAGCATGGCATCAAAAGCAGTATTTGAACAAAAACAGCAGATCGTTGAAGAGATTAAGACCAAAGTGAAAGCGGCGAAGTCTATGGTAATCGTAGATTACAAGGGCATTACTGTTAAGAACGATACCGAACTCCGCGCAAAAATGCGTGAAGCTAATGTAGAGTATAAAGTTCTTAAGAATAAACTTGTTAAAATCGCATTGAATCAGCTTGGTTATACAGAGCTTGACAAAGATTTGGAAGGCACTACAGCGATATCTTTTGCAATGGGCGACCTGGTTGCACCGGCAAAAATTATCATTGAAGCGATGGGCAAATATAACAAGCTGTCCATTAAGAGCGGCATGGTAGAGGGCAAACCTATTACCGCTGCAGGTGTTAAGGAACTGGCAGAACTACCCCCCAAGGAAGTTTTGGTAGCAAGAGTTTTGGGAATGTTGCTGGCACCGATATCAGGACTCGCAAGAGTACTTTCCGGTACAGTTGGCGGATTAGCTATCGCATTAAAGCAAATCGCAGACAACAAATAATGCAAAAACAGAAAATATTATAATAAATGGAGGATATAAAAATGGCAGATATCAATAAGATGATAGAGGAAATCAAAGGTATGACAGTATTAGAGCTTAACACTCTTGTTAAGACTCTTGAGACCGAATTCGGCGTATCAGCAGCAGCTCCAGCAGCCGCAGCAGCTCCGGCAGCAGCAGCCGCCGCAGCAGTAGTTGTAGAAGAGCAGACTGAGTTCACCGTAATTCTTAAAGAAATTGGCGCTAACAAAATCGGCGTAATTAAGGCAGTTCGCGAATTGACAAGTCTTGGTCTTGCTGAAGCAAAAGCTTTGGTTGACAGCGCTCCCAAGGCAGTAAAAGAGAATGTTTCCAAAGATGACGCTAAGAAAGCCGAAGATGTTCTTAAGGCAGCTGGCGCAGTTGTTGAAGTTAAGTAATTGATTTTAGCAAAATAAGCAATTAAAAAGACGGAGTATTCCGTCTTTTTTTTGTGGATTATTTATATTTGCGTAACTCAGCAGGCAACAAATATAATTAATAAAAGGCGGGAAATCCGCCTTTTATCTACATTATATTATCAAATTAATTACTAAAAATTATATGTGTTACTCAGCTTCCACAACTATATTAACGCGCGCTATTACATCGTGATATAATTTTATTTCTATCATTTCTCTGCCGATTTTCTTTATAGGCTCTTTGAGTATAATATTTTTCTTATCAACATTAAAGCCCATATTATTGAGCGCAGTAGCTATCTCTTTTGAGGTTACGCTGCCGAATATTTTGCCGCTTTCACCGCATTTTACTTTAACTCTGACAGTTGCAGAGGATAAAGCGTCTTTGCCTTTTAGCGCATCTTCCTTTTCCTTTTTCATTCTTGCAATATCGGCAGCTTTCTTTTGGTTAATTTCATTAATAATCGTACTACTTGCATTGACGGCTATTTTCTTGGGAATCAAAAAATTCATTGCATATCCGTCGCTAACGGTGATAACATCACCCTTTTTGCCTTTACCCTTCAAATCTTCCTGTAAAACAACTTTCATCTTTAATTCCTCCAAGACTATTTTAGCACATTTTTATGGACTTTTCAATGACTTCAGCACCGAATTGGCTGCAGTCCAGAATATTTTTTATAAAAAGGCTAATAATAAAATCGAATATAGGAGGATAAAATGAAAGGCTTAAAATGTACAACCAATAATTGTGAACATAATGATCATGACCATTGCATGGCAGGTATAATCGATATATCTGAAAGCGCGGTATGTAAAACCAAATTAAAACGCGAGGGAGGAACCCTATCACAGATATTCGCCGAATACGAAGCAGCTCCTGACATAGAGATGTTGGAAGATGTGGAGACAGTGGTGCAGTGTGACGCAGACTGTGTGTATAATACCAATCGTATGTGCAGCCGTGAAAATCTGAATATAGAGGATTCTGTTATACGCACAAAATGTTTCAGTCGTAAAAAGCCGGTATAGAATTAAACCCCTCACATTCCAGCCTGTGGCGGCAATCAAGTCCCATTTGAAATCACCCCCCCCCAATCTGCGATTTTCGGGGACACCGAAAGTTGAGTGTGGTGGGATACTGAATGGTAGTGATATTTGAAAGTATAATAGGTGAGTCTAATAGATAGAAATAATCCCCCTAATAGGGGTTGCGAATAATTTAATTGTGAAAATTCAACAGAGCGCAAAAAATATTGTCTGCAAAATTATATATTTAGAAACTTCTGAATATTTGCAGACAATATTTTTTCGCGTTGTTCTTCAGACAGATTAAGTTTTAAGAATCTTTCTAATTCTTCCTCATGGTCCCACATCGGATAGTCGCAAGCAAAAAAGAAGCGGTCTACTCCCAGCATATTGATTATACTGACGGCTTTTTCGGGCGTCAAGGCGAACAAGGAAGAACAGGTATCAAAATATACATTGTCCAAACCTTTATAACATTCTGCAAGTTCCCACATAGTATATCCGCCCATATGAGCGGCAATACACCTTAGCTGCGGATATGCCAGCGCAATATTAGTTAGACGGTAAGGATGCGAATAATCGTAGCGGTCGTCGCCGACATGGAAAAGGATTGGCAGTACGCCTTCGGCGCAGCGGTATATATTATGCGCTTTTTCCTCGTCAATATAGAATTTTTGAAAATCGGGATGAAGTTTTATGCCCTTAAGACCTGCCGCCATACATCTTTGGAGTTCGAGTCGGACTTCCTTTTCCTGCATATCGGGGTGCAACGTCATATAGCCTATCAGCTCGGGATATGTATTAACTGCGTCGATAATAAAATTATTGATGCTCCTTACCTGATGAACGCTTGTTGCGGTGCTGTGAACAATGTATTTTGATACTCCTATCTTGCCGCCCGAGCGCAATAGCCCGCCGATACTGCCGTTTTCACGCATTGGCAAATTATAAAAATCACCTATTGCGTCTGACGCTTTTGTTGCAATCTTCTCGGGAAAAATGTGTGAATGAGAATCTATAATCATATATTTTTTGTCCATAGTATAGCTTGTCCTTTAATTGTCAGTAATCGCAAGATGCGGCTAGAAGCATAATTTCTTCAAGGCTAACCGATAAATTTTTGCCATTTTGACAAAGTTCTCAATAGTAATACATTCATCTATCTGGTGCGCAAGCCCTTCTTCGTCGGGGAAAGTTGAGCCGAAAGCTACAGCTTGCGGTAGCGCCCGCGCGTAAGTTGCGCCGCCGATTGTTATCGGTTGCGCATTTTCGCCAGTAATCTCGTTATATGCGCTAAGCAGTATTTTAACGAGAGGATTATCAGCAGGAATATATAAACTATTGTGTGAATGCACAAGGGAAACCTTGGCAAAATCAAAATATTCAGTAAGGCGTTTGGTTATTTCATCCTGACTAAAACTGACGGGATAGCGGATATCCAGTCCGATTTTCACATAATTATTGTCAGTTTTTGCGTAGCCTGCGTTAATTGTGAGCAAGCCGCTCACTTCGTCGGATAACCCAAGATTGCAGCGCTTTCCGTTATAATCTGATAAGCCTGCGCCAAGGTGGGCAAGTTTTGCGTCGAGTGACAGCATAAATTGCAATACTTTTACAAGCGCGTTCTCTCCCTTCTGAGGAGTGGAGCCGTGTACGGATTTGCCTTTTGCGCTTATTTTGTACTTGTCTCCGTCTTTTTTTATTGTGATGTTGTGGTGCATTGCATACATAATTGCAACATCCGTGATAGCGTTCAAGGTAGCTTCCGCATAATCGGGCACAACATTAGCTCTGTCACCTGCTTTAAGTGTTACAAGACAATCGGGTTTTTCAAAGCTAAGCTCATAATGCGCAAGTCCTTTTTCACAGTTTATTACAGGAAAATTGCCGTCGGGAGAAAATGCCATTACTGGTATTTCTTCAGTCTCAAGGTATCTGTCCATACATTTCCATCCGGTTTCTTCATTACAGCCAAAAATCAGTCTTATGCGCTTTTGGGGGGTCAACCCTTCGTCTAAAAGCGACTTTAAGGCGTAAAGACTTGCAATAAAAGGACCCTTATCGTCTTCTGTGCCACGCCCGTACAGCTTACCGCCGACAATGGAGCCGCTAGTAGGAGGAAAAGTCCAGTTTTCGCCGAAAGGCACGGTATCAAGATGCGTAAGAACGCCGAAAAGTTCGCCGCTGCCCACTTCTGCGTAACCTATATATCCGTCGATATCTTTGGTAATAAATCCCATATCCTTCGTAAGTTTTAATGCAAAATCCAGCGCGTCACGGACTCCTTTGCCAAAAGGCGCATTGGGCGCCGGCTCGCCTAATACCGAGTTGATTGCGATAAGCACCTGCAAATCCTTAATCATATCGCTCAAATATTTTTCCATATACAACTCCTTTAAGGTTGCCCAAACATACGAAAGATAAAAATCAAGCACAATGTATAATTTGAGTTATTATATAAATATTATACAATATATAATATGTAAGTGTTAACTAATTCAAAGGAAATTAGTTTACTAATAAAATAAAAAGTAGTAAAATTACTTTAATATTAAACAAGAGGTTATTATGGCTGATAAAAACAATCAACAATTTGTTAAGGAAATAGCGGATATAAAAAGTGATTTTCCCCAATGGTACACCGATGTTGTGTTAAAAACGCAGCTAGTGGATTATGGTCCGGTTAAGGGTACTATGGTTATTCGCCCATACGGCTATGGTATATGGGAGAATATTCAGCGAGAGTTAGACAATAGAATAAAAGCTACCGGTCACGAGAACGCGTATTTTCCTATGTTAATTCCTTATAGCTTTTTGATGAAAGAGGCTGAGCATGTTGAGGGCTTTGCGCCAGAAGTGGCGTTGGTTACCCATATCGGCAACGAAGAGTTACCCGAAAAACTCGTGGTAAGACCGACTAGCGAAACTATTATCGGCAATATGTACAGCAAATGGATACAGAGCTGGAGAGATTTGCCCGTAATGATTAATCAGTGGGCGAATGTTGTAAGATGGGAAAAAACAACCCGTCCTTTCCTCCGCACCTCCGAATTTTTGTGGCAGGAAGGTCACACTGTACACGCAACTGAAGAAGAAGCTCAGGCAGAAACGCTCAAAATGCTAGATGTATATCAAGAGTTCGCAGAAAATGTGCTTGCAATACCGGTAATAGTAGGCAAAAAGAGCGAAAAAGAGAAGTTTGCAGGCGCAAAGTCCACATATACTATGGAAGCTATGATGCTGGACGGCAAGAGCTTGCAGTCGGGTACAACTCACAATCTTGGACAAAACTTTAGCAGGGCTTTTGAAATTCAATTTTTGGACAAAGACGGCGTGCTGAAACATCCTTATCAAACGAGCTGGGGAGTGTCGACTAGACTTATCGGCGCGTTGATTATGGCTCACGGCGACGAACGCGGGCTTGTGTTGCCTCCTATGGTTGCGCCCAAGCAGATTATCATTATCCCCATTGCAGCGTTTAAGGGCGGGGTGCTGGAGAAGGCGCAGGAGTTGAGACAACTTTTACTTGCGTCAGGTGTCCGCGCGGAGATAGATAACCGCGACCAAAGCCCGGGCTGGAAGTTTAATGAATGGGAAATGAAGGGCGTACCCGCAAGAATAGAGATAGGTCCGCGCGATATAGAATCAGACAGCTGTATATTAGTCCGCCGCGATACACACGAGAAGAAAGTCATCTCTCTTAACAACATTGGCGCGACAATAGTGGCAGAGCTTAAGGATATTCAAGCGAATATGCTGGAAAAATCAAGGAAATTCCGCGATTCTCATATCGTAATATGCGAGACTGTAGACGAACTTAAACAAGCTGTCGACAGCGGCAATTTTGTCAAAGCTATGTGGTGCGGCAGCAGAGAATGTGAGGCGAAGATAAAAGAGCAGACTTCTGCAACCACTAGATGTATGCCTTTTGACCAGACTCCCGTCGGCACAAAGTGCATTGTGTGCGGCAAAGAGATAAAGAACTGCGAAGGCTACGTAGCTTATTTTGCAAAAGCATATTAAAGCGTATTAAAGCGTGTTTAACACTATGCTCCGACATAATATTTTGTCGCTTTTTGCGCCTTACTGCGTTATTGCATCCTCGCGTAGCGCAAGACTACGCGTCGTCAGCAATGCCTTGTATGACGCAAAATTCGCCTAAAATCTTAAAGTCGGTGATACCGTTAAACACGCTTGCCCTCTTGATGAGTTGATATAATTGTAGATATTTTTGGGTAGATAGCGGTGAAAACGAATGTCTTTTTGAATAGTTGATAGAACAATGGAGACTTTTATTAGATAGCGGGGAGACGCTTGCCCTCTTGATGAGTTGAATAAAATGTAGATATTTTGGGGTAGATAGCGGTGAAAACGAATGTCTTTATGAAGAGTTGATAGAACAATGGAGACTTTTATTAGATAGCGTTAAACACTCTTGCCCTCTTGACAAGTTGAATAGAATTGTAGATATTTTTGGGTAGATAGCGATAACTGTTACTTAAATGTGCGACAGGCAAAATCCGAAACCTATAAATATTTGAAATAATAAGAAAACATATTTAATATCCAATCTATAATTATATATGCGTTCACGAAAGTTGACACTTTTAGGGCGCATATTTTATTTGGAACTACTTTTGCGCATTACCGCGCTACATTTTACATTATTTTTAGGCACTCAATCATAATCTGGACAAAGTGTGCATACATTTTATTGTATAAACTTTTGGAGGGCATTTTATGGCATTCGATATCAAATATGAGGTTGTTAAGAACGATTGTGTAATGGAGCTGGTTCATTCGCAGCTTGTAGTCACCTGCACAATTAATACTGCAGAGCGCGGAGGAGTTTCTAAGGTGCTTGGCGTATCGGCTGACGCGAAGCTGTTTAGCTTAGAGGCATTAGGTGGCGAGGCGAAGCTGTCGGGCAAGGTTAATTACAAAATATTATATCTAGACGGCGAAGGCAAGCTGTCGGGCTTGGATTATTTTACCGATTTTTCTGACGCGTTAGCCGGGGAGAAAATCCTCGCCAGCTATAAGCTTAGCGCGCAGATAAGTATTATTGATGTGGATATTTCAGTTGCATCGGACGAAATCACTCTTTCGGCAGTATGCGATTTTGTAATTAGTTCAGTTATTACCGGCGAATTCAAGACCGTGACTGATATTAACGCTGAATACGATATAAGCGAAGAGAAGATATCCCGCGTTCAGATGTCGGAAAGCTCATTTGAAGTATGCGAGGAAATCGAAAGCGGAGTCAATATTGACAAGGTGCTTTTGTATTAAAGCCGCGTTATTGCGCTTGAAAGCGTGGTGAATGATAGCGGCGTAACGCTAAAGGGCGAAGCGTCAAGCGATATAATATATCTGAGCGAAGGCAAAATTTTCACAAAAACCGTTATAATACCTTTCAGTGAGGAGTTAAATATCCAAAAAGCAGAAAACATCTGTTTCAGCGTAAAAATCAAGAATGCTAGACTGGTGCTATCGGGTGAGGAAGACAACAATATTCTAAGAATAGAATTATTGGTGACGGCGTACGGTATGATAACTTTCACCGAGAATCAAAAGCTGTTGAGCGATCTTTTTTCAGAGGCTGTTGAGCTTACCGAAGAAGTTGCGGTTATTGACACCAGAAGATTTTTGTTCTCGAAAAAGTTCGAAACGGGCATAAGCACCGAAGCGGGGCTTGAAGATAATATGCTGCCTGTCGCGAAAGTATTGGCAACTCCCGTATCACGCAATAATCTGGCAAATATTATTGCCGGCAACGATACTGTTACTGTGGAAGGTCTGATTGTTGCTAATGTGCTCTATCTTGACGAAGAGGACAAAGTCGGCTCGGTACAAGTCGAACTGCCTTATTCAATAATGCTTAAAGCAGAGGGAATAACCGAGAATATGCTGCTCAACGGCGAGGCTGTGGCATCAAGCGTTACCGCAAAAAGCAAGGGTAATATTATCGAGGTAAAAGCCGAACTTAAGGTAAGGGTAGATGTATTCGTAAAGGGAAAACTAAAGTTTATCACCTCAGTAATCGAAGGCGAAGCAAAAGCGGAAAATCCTTCGGGAATAAGCATCTATTTTGCCGGAGAAGAAGACACTGTCTGGTCGATAGCCAAAGCGTTGAATGTTTCGCCCAAGAAGCTGCTTGCGAATAACCCAAAACTGCAGAACGGCGTGGAAAAGGGTATGAGAATAATCGTATTCCGCGAGAAAAAGCTATAATAAATAACAAGCTATTAACAAAAATACCTGAAATAATTCAGGTATTTTTAGCATTTATTGCATTGACTTAAATTGGGTTTTGTATGCATTCGGCGGTTATTATAAATAGAATAAATCTAGGGTCAAGCACTTTTAATATTAATAAAAACATTAATCTTGGTGTCAAATATTAAAAAAACCGTTATTAATTGTTATCAGTATACAAATTGATAAACTTCGCTGTCAAACATTAAAAAGCGTTGCTTTTCAAGCGCTTTGTCCAGATCGGTGTATAGGGAGAAAACTGCGCTGCCGCTGCCGGTCATTGTGGTCATTATCGCGTTTCTGTCCGCTAGCGCGCGTAATTGCTCGCTGATTATTGGATTGAGTGTCTGCGCTGCCGCCATAAGAGAATTGGTGGGTAGCAGCTTTGTATCCTTGAACTCGCGCAAGTTTTTCATTATCAAATCCACTTTGACAGGAATCGGAGCCTTAAGCGTGTCGTATAATTCGTACGCGTCTTTGGTAGATACGCCGCTCGTGTCTGTAATCAACAGAGCGTACAGCTCGGGCAAGGGCTTGATGCGCTCAATCTCGGTACCTCTGCCGGTACATCTTGCCAAACCCTCTTTCAAAAAATATACTGTATCTGAGCCGAGATTACTTGCAAGCTGCGGAAGCTCGCTTGTAGATATATTGAACAGAATCGCCATACCTTTAAGTACAGCTGCCGCGTCTGTGGAGGAGCCGCCTAGACCGCTCATTAAAGGAATACGCTTAATTATCTCAATATCTACGCCTTTGGTATCAAAACGAGCCGAAAAGAGTTTTGCAGCTTTCAGCGCATTGTCACCATCAATATCCGCTCCGATAATTTTGGAGCTGCAATAAGAGTCTTCCCGTTTTGTCAATATGACCGTGTCGTGCAAATCTATAGTCTGCATAACAGTATCTATCAAATGGTATCCGCTTACAGCATCCTTGCCTTTAATATCAAGACACAGGTTAATTTTAGCATATGCTTTCATTGTTATCGTTTTCATATTTTTAGTATAACATAAACGCAAAAAGATGTATAATAATTTTTTTTAAGCCAATAATCATTGCGAGGTGGATTATGAGAAAATTATTCTATGCGCTATCTATAATGGTTATTTTTATTTCAATGCTTTGTCTTGTATCCTGCGGAACTGACAGAGAACAGTATATCCGCATACATATAAGAGCCAACAGCAACGAGGAACTTGACCAGACGGTCAAACTTGAAGTCAGAGATGCGGTAATAAAGTTCTTGATGCCGTTCGCGCAATTAGCCAAAGACAAAAACGAAATGATGTCGTTAATGCAAAGTAATATTGGTAGTAT
>SACC01000031.1 GCA_009928745.1 Clostridia bacterium | reverse complement strand
GCGGCGGCAACGTGCAGCGCGCAATGCTCGAATCGGAAGGCGTGGTGTTCGACGAAGACGGCAGGGTCAAAAGCGAGTATTTTGTGAAAAAGCTTGTGCGCAAGGTCGAATAGTACCGCAAAGTTAAATTACCCAATAAAAAGCAAGTATTGAAGTAAGAATATCTTGCCGTGCTGAGTTTGTTATTCCGACAACGCGAAGAGAGCACGCTAAAAGCGCTATTGGTTATAGGATTCCTCGGCTTCGCTCGGAATGACAGAAAAATAATGTTAGGGAAGTAATGAATAAATACCTCGAGCGGTTTTGAGGGATATTACGTCGGGATGCGGCGGCTTCCCGGAAGGGCGTATCGGGATACGAACAACGGGAAAAGGCGCTTATCCGGCGGAAAAGACACAAAAACGCCGAGGGCAAAGTAGAATGTTTGCTAACTTTGCCGTTCATCTTATAAGTCGTATTTATTCATTGGTTCCTTAGATTAAGACTGTCTTATTCGGTTGCTGAATGCTTCGCTCGGAATGGCGGGCGATAGATAATGATAGTATCCGATGAAAGCCGTTTTTCTCGGCAGTCGAATGCTTCGACGGAATGGCAGGTACAACGATGTCGGCATATAAGACAACGCGCGATAATAATACTGTTAAAGATGAATCCGGAGGAAAAATGAAAGCGGTGGTAATATATTGGAGCGAGACGGGCAACACCGAGAATATGGCGAACGGAATTGCGGACGGAATTAGAGGGACAGGCTCTGTTGCGGACTTATATCGTGTCGGCGAAATTCCTGTAACGCAGGCAGTACAATACGACAAAGTTGCGTTCGGCTGTCCGGCAATGGGCAACGAAAGTCTTGAAAAACGTGAATTCGAAACTTTTTTCAGGGCGATGGAGACCGTTTTGGCAGGTAAGTCTATCGCTTTGTTCGGCTCATACGGCTGGGGAGACGGCGAGTGGATGCGCAACTGGGCAGAAAGGGTTAAAGCAACGGGCGCTCGCCTTTTTGACGAGCTGGCTATCAATCAAGAATCAGATTCGGCATACGATGACGCCTTCATATTCGGCAAAGCTTTTGCGGTGGCAAGATAATTTATATACGCAAAATTTATTTAATAGAAATGAATAATATTCAAGAAATATGAATAAATAGAAGATGATTAATGTTGAGATAAGTAGTTTATGAATTAATAAAACGTTTAGTTTAATTAAATGGAATCACTCATTAGTCCCCCTTAAGTAAAGTGTTTTTATCCTTTTGCTGAATAAATATTTTGTCATATTTAGGAGAAGCGGCAGTTATTATAAATTTAAGTTCAATCCTTATCTGAGAATAATCTATATTTGCAATTTTTATATCTCATATCTTTGCATAAAAATACACAATTTTTGCATAAAAACATATAATCGTGCATAAAAAACCAAAATTTCTTTAAATTTTGAAAATTATATCCAAAATAGTTGCATATTTATTATTTGTCTGTTATCATAAGAGCATAATAACTGATTCAAGGAGAATAATATGAAAAAAATCATTAGTTTAATTTTAGTTTTGGCGCTTGCAGTTTGCGGCGCGATCGCGTTGACCTCTTGTAAAGACGGCGACGATGAGATTATTGTCTTTACTAATGCCTTCTTTGCTCCGTTCGAATATTATGACGGCACAAATATTGTAGGCGTTGATATTGATATCATGAATATGGTAGGCGTAGAAATGGGAAAAACCGTTAAATTTGTAAATAAAGATTTTGGCACACTTATTAATTATGTGGAAACGGGTAAGCTGTGCGACTGCGCGGCAGCTGGCTTTACAATTACTGCAGAGCGCGCAGAAAAGGTTGATTTTTCTGTTACATATTATACCTCAATTCAATATGTTATCGTGGAAAAGGGCACTCTTTTAGTAAATACCGCTAATGACGACGAGCAGTGCTTCTACTGGTCGCAGCTTGCTGGGCTTAAAATTGGCGTGCAGCTTGATACTACAGGTAATATCTATGTGCAGGGTGAGATCGACGGCTGGGAAGAAGGCGTTGACGGCGAGTTGACCGATACCGACGCAGAATGCACGGCATATGATGACGCGCAGCTTGCATACGCTGCTTTAAAAGCTGGTCAAATCGACTGCGTGGTAGTAGACGAACTTCCGGCAAAATATCTTATCAAAAACGACACAGCTAATTACGAAGCATATGCGCTATATTATGACGCTGACACTGCTACTTCAGAGGAATACGGCATTGCTGTCAATAAGAATCAGCAGGAATTATTAGCGGCAATCAATAAGGTTTTGAACGCGCTTTTAGCAGACATTGACACCAATGGCAAGAACGGAGTTGAAAGGCTTGTTATGACCCATTTTGGACTTGGTGCATAAAATTATCAAATAATTCAAACATGCAATAACAGGCAGAGGTAATTCCTCTGCCTTGATTGCGTAAAAAGGATAAATCGTGGATTTTTTTAACGGATTAAAAGAAATATTTACTACACAAAAGTATATGGTAACGATCGCAGAGGGCTTGGAAAACTCGCTGATTATCACCGCGTGCGCCGCGGCAATCGGGCTGTTTTTGGGGCTGTTAGTAGCGTTCGTAAAGATTGCAGCCACAAAAAGCAAGGCAATGAAAGTTCCTGCTGCAATATGCAATCTCTATATTGCTGTTGTTCGGGGCACTCCGGTTGCGCTACAGCTGTTTATTATGGCGTTCGCAGTGTTCGCTATCCGCGGTTTTCCGCTTATTATCACCGCAATAATAACCTTCGGTATCAACTCTGGCGCTTATGTAGCGGAAAATATCCGCGCTGGCATACAGTCCGTTGATATCGGGCAGACGGAGGCGGGGCGTTCGCTCGGCTTGACCTATAGCACTACTATGGGTAAAATCGTTGTGCCGCAGGCAATCAAAAATGTTATTCCGGCTATAGGCAACGAGTTAATAGCGTTGCTCAAGGAGACTTCAATAGTATCAATGGTTGGTTTAATTGATCTCACTTTCTCGGCAAAGATTGTCGGTTCGGGACAGAATATGGCAGATTATTTTGTGCCAATGTGCGTTGCGGCAATGTTCTATCTAGTGATGGTCTATATAATTGCCACAATTCTAAAATTAATTGAAAGGAGGCTGAGGCAAAGTGATAGACGTTAAAAATCTTACGAAAAAATACGGTAACCTTACCGTACTCAACGATATTACCGAGACCATTAGCGCCGGTGAAAAGGTAGTTATTGTCGGACCTTCCGGTAGCGGAAAGTCTACATTTTTGCGCTGTTTGAATCTACTCGAGACACCGACTGCAGGACAAGTACTTTTTGAGGGCTTTGACCTCACCGACTCCAAGGTGAATATCAACGAACACCGCCAAAAAATGGGAATGGTATTTCAGCAGTTCAATCTTTTTAACAATCTGACGGTCAAGAAAAATATTACGCTTGCGCCTATAAAAATAGGTCTAGCCACTCTGCGCAAGAGAACGCTGAAAAATATTTTTATCAAGCTCTATAATTGTTTTAACAAAAAAACTCCCAAGACGCTTTTAATGACGGACAAAAGCGGCAAACAAATCGTCGCCGAGGCGAACGAAACGGCAATGCGCTTATTGAAACGTATCGGGCTCGAGGATAAAGCTGATACATATCCGTCCACCTTGTCAGGCGGACAAAAACAGCGTATTGCAATAATCAGAGCGCTCGCGATGCATCCTGATGTAATGCTATTCGACGAGCCGACCTCCGCGCTTGATCCGGAGATGGTCAACGAGGTGCTGGAACTTATCCGTAAGCTTGCCGAGGAACAGATGACAATGGTAATCGTTACTCATGAGATGGGTTTTGCAAGAGAAATCGGCACGCGTATCCTTTTTATGGACGAGGGCAAGATTGTCGAGCAGAATACTCCCAAAGAATTTTTTTCATCTCCCAAGAGCCCGCGCTTGATAGATTTTTTATCAAAAGTATTATAATAATTGGAATTTGTGTTTTTAAAACTCCGCTTATGCGGAGTTTTTTGCTAAATAAGCTTTAATTTTTCCAAATAATCTTTTTAGCTTAAATCATAAATAAATAATACTTTTATAAAATAAAAATAGTAATAATAATTAATTAAAATATTCATTCTGATATTGCGGGTTTTAACATTATCAAGTATAATATAAGGGATAAGGTATAGAAAATTATATTATTTAGGGGTAAACTTGAAAAAATTAAGATTAATAATTATAGCGATATTAATAATTGCGATTTGCTTTTCTTTAACCGGATGTTTTTATGACGCGCTCTTATATAGTAGCGGGGTTGTTACGGATGAATCTGACAATGTTAAGGTGGTCAGTGAAGCTTTGGACATAGACGTTTATAAGAATAATGCCAAAATAAAAACTACATACACAATAAAAAATAAAAGTGAGCAGGCAGTAAACGCGGAAACAATGTTTCTTAATAAGTGCTACACTAACGGCGCTGACGATAATTTTAAAGTTACTAAAAACGGTGTGGAAATCGCTTATAGAAAAGAGTATTTTAGTAACCAAATGGATGAATCAAAGCTAGAGAATTGGGAGAGCATAGTTGCGGATATGCGCGCCGCTTTAACTATTTTGGGTGACGGGACGGGATATAAAAGCTATACCTTTGATTACTATGATGGAGTTGCGCTGTCTTTTACGCCTACCGATTATTGTTTTATAGATGGTTTTTATGTAGATAATAATAATCCTGCCGATTTTGTAACGTACTGCGATTCTGCAATTTTAATTACTCGCGAGGACATCTCACGTGGCATAGGCGTTGTTGAGATTATCGAAATTGATAATATATATGAGTATCTTTCGCATACTTTTGCTGCCGGATATGGCTTGGAAACTAGCGAGGAGATAATGAACGCTTATTTGTATACATTGTCTTCCGCATCAATAGCAACCCCGAGGAATTACATCTTTGAATTATTTTGGTTTGGACTTTTAGACAATGATTCGACTCGCTATGATTTAGACCAGTTCTATTATATAGGCGCCATAAGCTGCGATATGGATTTTGAACCCGGTGAAACCGTAATTTTGGAAGTTGAGTATACTTCCGCAATAGAGAAAACTGAAAACAGCTTTATATATTATATAATACCTCAAAAATTCAGGGATAGCGATTACACATTTAACGTTAATTTATACATAGACAAACCCAGTTCAACACAATTAGACTATAGTTCGATTGAGTTAACAAGAATAAGACGACGGCATTACAGTTTGACGACTTCTTCGCCTTCCAAGAACATTCTTAAAATCAGCACCGGAGTTAGCGATTTTAAATTAAATTTTGGATTATTTATTACCGTTTTAGCTGCAACATGGAGAATTACTGTTCCCTTGATTTTGCTTAGTCTCTTTGTTATCGTAGTTGTAATAATAGAGGCAATTAGAAATAATAGAAAAAATAAACTTAAGGCAAAGCAACAAAATAATACTATTGTACCTCCTCCCAATAAGGTTAATTAAAAATAGAAAAAAGAATGAAGTATAATTTAATAATTCGGCGTTTTTTCACTTATATTCAGGCTATTTCATCTTTTGCTGACAGATAAAGCTTCTTGACTACAGAGTTTTATATCAATAACTATAGCGCAAGCAGTAGATTATCATTAATTTCCTGCTAATTAAAGAAATCGAAAATTGTTCTTGAACAAAAAGCGAAATGGTATTATAATTAAATTAATAATTGCAGTGCATATAATTGCACATACGAAGCAAAGGAGTATTATATGTGGTTCGGTGATAATATTTTGAAACCGGCGGCGGACGCCGCAAAACTGGCGGTAAGAAGCGTTGATAATTTTAATTGGACTTTTATTTTTATTTTCACGGTAGTTGTTGCCATATACGCCAATGAAGTTAAGAATAAGAATTGGAAAGGCATTGCGGCAGGACTGGCGCTATATATGGTGCATTGGTTCTATGAGATAATGAATGCCGTTATTTGCGCCGCTTCGGGTTACGCTTTGTGGACGGTATCGCCAGAGAGCACCTCGTTCATATTGCTTATCGGCGTTAGTTGGGAATTATCTATGATGTTCGCGGTTGCCGGTCTTATTATGGGCAAGCTATTGCCAGATGACCCCAAGAAGAAAATTCTAGGCATCAACAACAGATGGCTTTTTGCTATCGGTAACGCCGCCTTCTTCAGCCTGTTTGAGATATTTCTTGCATCCACACCCGCCTTTATTTGGGTTTATCCGTGGTGGGGCGCGATTCCCGTATTCATTACAACTTATATTCCGTTCTTCCTAGCGGCGTTCCTAGTCCCCGATCAAAAGCCGAAATTCCAAAAGATATTCATCGGCGGACTGGCAGGACTCAACGCCTTGCTCTTGGCAATACTCATACCGCTCGGTATTATATAAAATACGCAAATATAGCGAAAAGCATTAATATAATAAAGTAAAAGCTAGGGGATGCCGCGCTAACGGCGAAGCGCTCCCGAATGTTAAGGAGGTAGCTTATGGAGAGTATGATAAGATCTTGGAGGATTGAGGACGCCGAAGCTCTTGCTTTGGCAATTAATAACAAAAAAATAATGGAGAATCTTAGAGACGGCATACCATATCCTTACACAGTTGATGACGCAAAAGATTATATACGCGACATGCTCGATGGAGAAAAGAAAAACAGGCAGTATGCTTTTGCCATTACATTAGACGGTAAGGCAATAGGCAGCATAGGAATTTTCCGCAAGGATAATATACATCGTTATACGGCAGAGCTAGGTTATTATGTTGCCGAGCCGTATTGGGGAAAGGGTATAGTAACACAGGCGGTTACCGAAATATGCGACTATGTATTCGCGAATACCGACATAATGCGAATATTCGCGGAGCCGTTCGCCCGAAATATCGCTTCCTGTCGCGTACTTGAGAAAGCGGGTTTTATCCTTGAAGGCACCTTGCGTAAAAACGCCGTCAAAAACGGCGAAGCGCTCGACATGCGTCTTTACGCGCTGGTCAAGTAACATAAATAATTCTGTTTGCACAGGTTAGCCTTTGAAGATTTGGAGAGAGTGGCGTTGTCAATTACTAGTATTTATACATTGATTCCTTAAGCAATGAATGTTAAATAAAAAAATAATTAACAAAAGCAAAAATTATTTTTTATTTCTACTTTTTAACTGCCAAAATTGGCACTATTTTGGCACTTCGTTTGCTATAATTGAAAAATATATATAAAAGGTAATTAGATTATATAAATTAATAACAATATTGATAACCGAAATATGAATTGTATTGTTAAAAATAGTTAAACTGTAGTGGAAAATGTCGATATTAATTGCGTGTTAAGCTTTCAAATATGAAGTGTTCTTAAGTTTGCGCGCAACACTGCAGTTATCGCAAAATGGATCGAATGGGGGAAATGAGATAGAATGTCTTGCAGCCGTAATATTTTGTAGATTACGGCTGTGGGATGCGCTACCGTTGTGTTGTTGGGCGAGTGTCAATGAACACAACGACTAAAATAAATAAATCAAAATGCAGTGGCTTTGCGGTTACCACATCGCTTGCATTTGCATTTTGATATAAATATAGTTTACTGATTATATTATAGTTGATAGGTAGGAAGGAGCTTTTATGAAAAAGTCTGTTTTAATTGTTGGCACCGTTTTATGCATCTTGATTTGCTTAATACTTGTTTCGTGTGTAAAATCAAATGTAAGCGAATTGAAATTTAATGTTGACGGCGAAATTTTTCATACGTTGAGCGCTGAAAGCGGCGCCACAATATCGTTGCCGACTACTCCAACGAAAACAGGATACAATTTTGAAGGCTGGTTTTTTGACAACACTACGTTTAATCAGCAGCTTACCATCAACTCGCTTCAGCAAGTTTCATCGGCAAGTACACTTACCGTTTACGCAAAGTGGGCGTTGCATCGTTACAATATAACATATAATCTTGACGGCGGCATCAATCATATTGGCAACCCAGACTCATTTACTATAGAGGACAACAATATCACCTTATATGCTCCGACAAAAATCGGATACATATTTTCAGGTTGGTTTGAAGCAGACCTATTAACCGAAGCTGATACGGTTATTGAAAGCGGTTCAACGGGTGATTGCATTTTTTATGCAAAATGGCAGACCGCACAGAACGCGATTACTTTTGATTCTAACGGCGGCGTAGGCGCGATGTCTCCACTTTCTTTGCATACAGCTACTAGCGGAAGTTTACCTCAAAATACCTTTACACGCGCCGGATACGCATTTAGCGGCTGGGCGGAGTCTGCGGACGGAGTAGCGGTATATGCCGATAAAGCAACTTATGTTATGGGTACCGCAGCAAAGACTATTTATGCCGTTTGGACTCCAAATGAAAACACGCTTATATTTGATTCCAATGGCGGAGTAGGGGCAATGGCTAATTTAACTGCCGATAGTGGGGAGAGTATGATACTTCCCCAAAATACATTTACAAAAATCGGTTATTATTTTGGCGGATGGGCAACTTCAAATAGCGGTGCCGCCGTATATACTAACAGCGGCAATTATATTATGGGTACTGACGCTAGCAATACACTTTACGCTGCCTGGGTACCTAATCAAAATTTGCTTGTTTTTAATAGAAACGGCGGAACTGGCACGATGGCAGATATGAGGATTGCCACAGGAGCAATTGTAGAACTTTCTAAAAACAGCTTTGAGAAAGAAAATAACACTTTTATTGGCTGGGCAGCGTCTTCAAACGGTGCGGTCGTATATATCGATGAGGACACTTATGTGATGGGAATAGGCGCGACCAACGTTTTATACGCCGTGTGGCAAATTACTAGCGCAATAATTTTTAATGCAAACGGCGGGACGGGCGCTATGAACAACGTACCGATTACTATAGGCGAAAGCTGTACGCTTACAGAAAATACTTATGTTAGAGCCGGATATACTTTCGACGGCTGGGCGACGACAGCAAGCGGGGCAGCGGAATATTTGGACAAAGGCGCGTTCACGATGGCTTCGGAAAATAGCATTATTTTATATGCTAAATGGTTAGCTAATAGTAACAAATTGTCTTTTAACGCCAACGGCGGCACGGGTATTATGGAGGATAGATTCGTTAATAGTAACGATAGCTTAATTCTTCCGACTAATGCCTTTACATACATAGGCTATGCTTTTATAGGTTGGGCAACCTCAGCAAGCGGTTCTGTTGTATATAATAATGAGGCAACATATATAATGGGCATATCCGCAATTACAATTTTGTACGCAAAATGGGAGATGATGAAAACTCTTAATTTTAATAGTAATGGCGGCAGCGGAAGTATGGGAACTGTAAAAGCTAAGTCCGGTACCACCTTCGATCTTCCGGAAAATACTTTTACGAAACAAGGCTATACTTTTGACGGTTGGTCAATGGTTGTAAACGGTTCGATATTGTATAACGATAAAGCAGCGTATACGATGGGGCAAAACTCAAGCTATACTTTGTATGCTGTTTGGGCTGCAATAGCAAATAATGTGATTTTCAATGCAAACGGCGGAGAAGGTACTATGGACAGCATAACTATAAGGACCAATTCAAGCGCATCGTTACCTGTAAACTCATTTACAAGGAGCGGTTATGCGTTTAGCGGATGGTCACTTACCGCAGGTGGTTCTGTCGGATTTTCCAATGGGGATACATACATAATGGGTTCGAATGCGAACACAGTGCTATATGCAGTATGGAATTTGATTATTTACAATATTAATTACAATTTATACAGTGGTAATAATTCCACAAATAATCCGTCTACATATTCAGTAATAAGCGAAGCTATCGAAATTGAATCTCCAACTAAAACAGGATATACTTTTAAGGGCTGGTACGCAAGTGACCTATCTACTCCCGCAGTCACTTCAATTGCGAGTGGCTCAATCGGCAATAAAGCATATTATGCCGTATGGGAAATAATTGAATATACAATAGAATATGTTCTAGCTGACGGAATCAACGCTGCTGGAAATCCAGCTAAGTATACTATAGAAGATTCGTTTACGCTGTCTGCTCCGACTAAGGCGGGATACGCGTTTGTCAATTGGTGCGAAGCCGATCTAGT
>SACC01000030.1 GCA_009928745.1 Clostridia bacterium | reverse complement strand
CCTTTATCCATCTTAACACATCTTCGCCAACGGCAATAGTGTCATCCTCTACATAGGTTGCCACATCGTATGAACGATAAAAACCTTTTGGTATAAGCCATATCTTTTGATTATAAATGGCGATTTCGTCCTCAAGTCTGTTCACCATATTTTGTACGCCACTGTCCCAGTTAAGATACAAATCGTACCCAAGATCCGTGCAGTATTGGAAATATCTCGCGGCAGCAGCGGTATTTGCGAAAGCAGGGAAAAGCGCCATAACCGCCATCATCTTCTTACCGGGATAATCGGCGCGCACCGTCTGGCAGGCGTAGTGAAAGGCGCTTTCCGTTTTACCTGTCCACATGGGTTCGTCTACATAAAAACCTAAAATGTTGTCAAGGTACGGCGCGATATCCTCTTTTGCTTTTTCCCATCTCTCTACAACGTCAGAAGGAGTTTTGCCGTCTTTGAAAAAAATATGTCTAATCATAATGAATACTTGGAATCCGTGCTCAATTAATTCGGCTATTTCATCAATATTGCGCGCGTCGGTCTTGGAGATATTGGAGTTACCCATTGCAGCGACTTCTCCTATTCGACTGCCAAAATGATAATAACCAAAATATTTGAGTCCGGCGTTAGTATTGGCGGGCATATCCGACCAAGCCAAATCCGACGTGTTAACGATGACGTCTACTCCCTTACATCCGACAAACGAAGCGGATAACGCTATAATAATTATAGCCAATATTAATAATTTTTTCATTTAGTTCTCTCCGATAATAAAAAAATTTGTCATTATTTTTATTATAGCACAAGGTTTTTTTCTAAGCAATACACTTGCGCAATGCAGCAACTTTTTGAAATTGTGATAATTTAAGTTTATTATTATACTGGGCATTGAAATTCTTATTCTTGCGTTGTATAATTATATAAACATTTGTCGTGATGCGGCGAAAATTGAAATTATAATTGTAGTCGGGGGAGAAAATTCAGTATGACAGCTTTTATGGGGGCTCAATTAGAATGAGCGGGACCAAATTGAGTAAAACGCGTAATAAAACGAGCATTTTGCTTTTTACATTAATGATACTGACACTTATGACATTCATAGTATCGTTTTTGTTTTTAAATCTTGTTACCTTTATCACATTAGATTTTACAGAATTTGAATACGACTACACGGATTATAAAGTACTGTATTTAAATGATAATGCAAGGTGCAAAATTCCCGAAAGTTGGAGAATATCTTACAGGGATGATTATTTATGTATATATGAAGAGTTGGAAGGGGAAGAGAAAATCTACTTTGTGCAAGGGGATATAGAAACTTCAGGACTGCCCCGGGTTAAAAGCTATTTTCATCCAATATACGGGAGTCTAATTTTGTATGAAAAATTGGATAGTGATTACAATACTTCTTCTGCAGAAATGCTTCGCGGCATTTTTGAGCTTGAAAACGGTGATTTAAAAGAAATATGTGTTTTATACGACGATCGTTTGAAGATAGCGCTGTTTTCTGTGGAATTGGCAGATGAGGTAACAATTACAAAAATTCTGCACACTTTATATTAATATCATATTAACCTATATATGAAGCAATGAGGAGTATAATTGAAAAAAACAGAAAGTATTAATAAATCAATAGCAGAAGAGAGAGCTTATGGGCAAATAAACAAAGATAATAGAATTATGATCATTGTTATTTTGATTTTTGAATTTATTAATAATCTGTTAATATTCTTTTATCAATTATTATTATTAAAATACAGAGTATATGGGCTGGAACTCATTCTTTCTATTTCTTTAATCAGATCTTTTATAGCAATATTAATAGTAACAATTATTTGGTATAGAGCGAGAGGTAAATTAAAAAAATATACAAATAACGCTAATATTACGCTAATTCAGCAAGAACCGCCTGACCAAATTTCGAATGAATAATAGCGTTACAGTAAAAGATTAATGAGAGGTGGCGATTTCTGGTCAAGTAGGTCACAGTAGAATTATTGTCAACCTGCTAGTTATACTGCAAAGCGACGAGTGATAACGAGATTATCCCTTAGCGTTATCCGAATATTCAAAACCGGCGTTAGGGGAGATAATATCAAAAACAGTGTCGTTGCCGATAGAGAAAGTGTAGCGTACCGAGCAGGACGGACTTTCTCTTATTAACCTGCCCATCATACCATCTACCGGCGCATGAAGAATCTGCGGCGCCGCAGATAACTGCGTGACAGAAAAGCGCATTTTACCTTGCTTAAGGCTGGCTGATTTTTCTGAAAATTCTAACACTTTTGCGCCGAGATAGCTAGCAATACGATACTCCTTGTCTTTGTAATAAATCGAGCATATTGCGCCCAAAAAGTTAATTGACAGCGCTCTTACTGTGGCGATTGACAGCATTACCGCGGTGTCGTTAATATTGCATTGGGTCCACAGATACCTCTCTGGAAAAGAACTGCCTCGGTCGCCCTCAATATAGCCTTGACCGTTAACAAAGTCGAACCTTGAATCGTTAATTTTGATATGCCCGTCGACCGTGTGCTTAAGACTTATCAGACTATGTCTGCACTGCAAAAGCGGCACAAAGGCGAAAGGACCCATAATATCGTATTTAGGCGCGGTTAAATTGCCAAATACCAGCTCGCCTGTAATTTTGTAGGCAGCGTCGTCGATATTAAGAGAGGCACCCTTCAGGGAGAAAACGCTGCCGCCGATTTTAGCGCAAAACGGCTTTTTTTCAAAATGGAATTTTTCGGCAGGAAAGGTGAAGCAATGCGCTGAGTTGTCTGTGATAAGTTGCAAACGGGCATTTAGTTTGCCCTTTTGGTCAATATGATATGAAGGTATAAATACAATGGTATGTTCGCCGTTGTTTTGCTTAAAGTACCATCCTTCAAAATAATTCCGCTTAAAATGCAATCCATTCATATTATAAGGGTGTGTAAAATCGCGATTTTTAAACTTCCAAATAAAAATCGAATGAACATTTCAGTCGTTTTCACATTAATTATTTTGTATGTGTACCGTTAATTTTGCGCTATCTTGAACATCAGGCGTTTAGATAAAAAATAGTTATTTTGCGTTAAGGTATCAATGAATTAATCGATTTTGGGGCATTTCTTTATAAAAAGCAAACCGTTTATTTGTATTTTTTTTTAATTTATACCAATAATGAATTTATGATAAATATAGATATTAGCCGCAAGGAGGCGTGGGATAAAGTTTCGGGCAAGGCAAAATATGCAGGCGACTATGTTTTTCCCGGCATGTTATTCGCTGCGTTGTATTTAAGCAAATACCCTCATGCTCTTATTAAGAGCATTAATCTTGACAAAGCCTATGCTGTGGAGGGAGTAATCAGCATAGTTACCGGCGACAAATTCAACGCGCTGTGCGGCTCGGTATTAAAAGACAGACCGCCTCTTGCGATAGACAGAGCGCGTTATTACGGTGAACCGGTGGCAATAGTTATCGCTGATAACGAGATGGCGGCTAATGCCGCCGCTGCGCTGATAGAGGCAGAATACGAGGAATTGCCTATTGTCGAAAGTCCAACTGCTGCGATTATGCCTGACGCTTTCCTTCTCCATAAAGTCGAAGATTATGAAAAGGCGGTAGACGATGTTCACCCGCAGAAAGGGGCAAACATTTCTACCAAAATTAAGATAAGAAAAGGGGATATTAATAAGGGCTTTAAGGAGGCAGCGTATATTGAAGAGGCAACATTTTGTTTGCCGCAATCTGACCATATAGCGATGGAAACGCGCTGCGCCGTTTGCGAGATTATGGCGGACGGGAGCGTGAACATTATGACATCTTCGCAGTCGCCCTTTTCGGTAAGGCAGCAATTAAGTAAAATATTCAAGATAGAAGAGGGCAAAATAAGGGTGCATGTGCCTCTTGTCGGCGGCGGTTTTGGGGGCAAATCCGCGGTTTTCCAAGAAATACTTGCTTATATCGCCTCGTATTCGGTGAATGGAAGAGCGGTGAAGCTTGCGCTTATGAGAGAGCAGGATATTATTTGCGCGCCTTGCCGTATGGGCTTAGATGCCAAGATAAAGTTTGGCATGGATAAAGAGGGCTATTTTAAGGCGGCGGAGATGGTCTATCTTGTGGATAGCGGCGCATACTGCGACATTTCGCCCAAGATTGCGCAGGCAATAGCCGTTGACGGAACGGGACCGTATAACATAGAAAATGTGTATTGCGACAGTATGTCAGTATATACCAATCACCCTTATGTCACCGCATACAGAGGCTTTGGACACGAGTCTTATACATTCTGCATAGAAAGGGTAGTTGACAAGCTGGCAAAAAAAGCCGCCATGGACCCATTTGAGCTCAGATTGAAGAATTGTATAAGGTATGAAAATTTTACTCCTACACAAGTAAAGCTGAACGAAAGTAACATGGGGAATCTTGAAGCCTGCCTGAATATGCTCAAAAGCATAGTTGACTGGAGGGAAGATAACAGAGTAATCAGCAGAAACGATAAGATTATTGCCAAAGGTATCAGCGCATTCTGGAAGACTACTAATACGCCGTCGGACGCGGTATCTGGAGCAGTCTTAACTTTCAACTCAGACGGAGGGGCGAACTTGACGGTTGGAGTGGTGGAATACGGTCAGGCATCAAAGACCCATCTTGCGCAGATACTTGCAGAAAAACTAAGTATGAATCCTGGAAGAATCAATGTTAATATCGATGTGCGCACCGAAAACGCGCCCGAGCATTGGAAGACTGTCGCAAGTCTCACCAATTATCTCGCAGGAAGAGCCGTTCTTAATGCCGCCGAGGACGCGCTAAGACAGCTTAAAGCGCTGGCTTCGGTTGCATTGAGATGTCCTGTAGAGGATTTGGATATAGAAAACGAGAGAGTTTTTATAAAACATAATCCCGAATATTTTATTGGGTTTCAAGATCTTGTTCACGGGCTGAAATACGCTGACGGCAACAATTACGGCGGGCAGATTATAGGCAGAGGCGGGTTCGGGATGAGCCATCTGACAAAACTTGCAGAGGATAGCGGCAAGGGAAAGCCCGGTCACGAATGGACAACAGGCGCGCAGGAAGTGGAGATTGAATATGACAAAAATAATCACAAATACAAAATATTAAAAGCAGTAACGGTTTTGGATATAGGAAAATCGTTGAATCCCGGTATAGACAAGGGTATTGTAAAAGGCGGAATGAGTATGGCGCTCGGCATTGGAAGCAGGGAAAAATTCGTATATAGAGATTGCCGGACGGAGAATACTTCGCTAAGAACTTATAAGGTATACCATAAGGAGTACGACGCGCCCGCATTTATCGTCGAATTCGTAGAAACACCGAACAAAGAATCGCCTTACGGCTCGAGAGCTTTCAGCGAGCACGGCATAATCGGCATACATGCGGCACTGGCGAACGCCTTATCTGCGGCAGCAGGCTGTGAGATTGACACTTTGCCGCTGGACGGCGAAGCCATATGGCAGCTTATGGAGGCGGATAAATGATACCTTTTGATTTTGATTATTACAAGCCTTCCGCAATCCTTGACGCGGTTAATTTGTTTTACAAACTCAAGGCGGAGAACAAAACGCCGGTTTACTACGGCGGCGGCACCGAAATAATCAGCCGCGCGCGAGTTGGCAATATACGCTTTGACTCGGTTATTGACATAAAGAACATTGCCGAATGCGCATGCTTAAATATAGAAAATGAGAGAATAAATATCGGATCCGCGGTAGAACTCAACAAAATAACCGAATCGAATGTTTTTCCCTTGCTTGCTGATACCGTAAAAAGAATTGCAGACCATACTGTGCAGTGCAAAATAACGCTGGGTGGCAATATTCTTGGAAATATAAAATATAAGGAAGGAATATTACCGCTTATGCTTGCCGATGCAAAGGTGTCAATACTCGACCAAACTGGCAGAAAAGAGCTGAATATTAATGAGTTTTTTAACAAAAAACCAATGATTGAAGAAGGACAGCTTCTGGAAAAGTTTAGCATAGACAAAAAACTTGCCGACTCACCCTGGTACCATTGCAAGGAAGTCAAGATGGAAAAAATCGACTACCCTTTGATAACGGTAGCGGCTATCAGATACAGGAGAGGGCTTAGGCTGGCAGTAAGCGGACTGCTTGAGTATCCTTTCCGCTCTGCGGAAATAGAGAGCATAATAAATAATAATCAATTCGATTTGGACAGAGATTTTAACAATATTATTAATGCGCTGCAAGGAGCGGTAATCAAAGATAAAAGTTCTGACAAATACAGATTGTTTGTGTTAAAAAAGCTACTGAAAGCGATTTTAAGGGAGATATAACATTGACAGAATATAGCGGTGTTGTAGAAGTAAGGCTGGATATTAACAATGAAATAAAAAAAACCGAAATCAGACCCTCGGAAACATTATTATATGTGTTGAGAAACAGGTTGGGGTTAACAGGCGCAAAACCCGGCTGCGAGAACGGCGATTGCGGAGCCTGTACCGTTCTTATTGACAATATGCCGATAAAATCCTGTCTGATGCTAGCCGTTGAGGCAGTTGGACGCAAAATCCTTACCGTCGAGGGCTTGAAGGATGCGCCCGCGCAAAAGGCTTTTGTGGAAAAGAATGCCTTCCAATGCGGATACTGCACATCAGGATTCTTGATGGTATGCCATTCGCTGTCTATTAATCATCCCAAGGCTGACGACAAGCGCATTTCCGAATGGCTGCAATCGAATATTTGCCGTTGCACCTGCTACGAAGAAATAACCGCGGCGGCAAAATCAATATTATCAAGGTGATAATAATATTTTTTATAACATATAATTTTGTATGACGATGAAAAAATCAAGAATTATGTTACATATTTTATTTTGGGGCGCCCTCTGGGGACTGTTCGAGGCAACGGCAGGCTACCTGTTGCATCTGCTTCCAGCTAATATCGGATGGGTTGTGTGGTTTCCCGCGGCTTTTATTTTTATGGAAAGAGTCTACAACAAGACGGGAAAGCCTTATGCGGTATTGCTTGTCGCGCTGTTTGCTTCAAGTGTAAAACTATTGAATCTTTTTATGCCGGGTATAAGAATTGACAGAGTCCTCAATCCTGCCATTTCAATATTGCTGGAGGGAATTACGGTATTTTCCGTATTCTTGATATTCAAAAACAGTTGGGATAAAACCGCCGCAAAGGCTGTTTATGCCGCCGTTATCTGGCGCGGACTCTATCTTGCTTATCTCTTGTTCGTTCCGCAATGGATGTTTGATATTTCGCCGCTTGCAGACGCCTCTCGGCTTATTTCCTTTTTGGTAATGGAAAGTTTTATTAATGCCGTAACGGTTTTCACTTATCTGAAACTTTTTAAATGTATAGAAAAAAGGTCGGATAAAGTCAGTGTTTATGACAAGCTGATAGCGAACAAATCAGTGCCGGTTTTCATTCTTGCCTTGATTATTCTTGATGTCGCAGCGACTCTATTATTATAATGCTTTATATAATAACCGGAGAAATCGACAGCGGAAAAACCTTTCGGCTCTTAAAACTCTATAAGAAGCATAAAAATGCGGACGGTTACGCTTTAATAAAAGCCTTTGAAAACAACAATTATATCGGTCAGAATATTTTATGGCTTGACAAAAGCATTACAGAGCCGTTTTCAAGAATCAGTCCCGGACTGCCGTTCGATTGGATTGAACAGGAAAGCTACAAAGAGTATAGTTTTTCATCCTTCGGGCTTACGTTTATGGCGAAAATTTATAATAGTTTATTTGAGCGCTTGCCCGAGGCGGTCTTTATCGACGATATAGGTCCATTGGAGCTTGTCGGCGGCGGCGCTGCGGATATGTTTTCAACTCTTTTGCATGTTAAAACAGATATATATGTTTCGGTAAGACAAGGATGTATTGAAGAGTTTTTGAGGTATTTTTCTATCCGTAACGACGAATATACGCTTATTTGAAAAGCGCGTTAAAAGGCGCCCTTTCTATTTTTCCGCAGGCTATCTTTGCTCCCGAATCGCCTGAGGGTTGGGTAGTAAAATCGTCCGGATTTTTATGTATTATCATAACCTTGCCAATAACGTCCCTAACCTTGAATCTGTCGGTAAGCACGCTGTTCCAAGCATAGCCGTAGTTGGAGAACAAGGACGGAAGGTCTCCTGCGTGATATGGATGCTCAACATTCTCGGGATTGTAGTGCGCCTTCGCATCGGCAAAGGGATCCTCGCTATTACCGAAGCAGCTCTCTCCTTCGTGAATATGAAAGGCAAAAACCTGAAAAGGATTCTTCACATAATACGGCAGACCCATAGCCTCGGTACAGACTAGCACCCCGTTCCTCATCTGATATAATTCGACTTTTGCTCTCAAATTAGGGTATTCTTTGCTGCCTATTATAAAACAGACTGCGTTAGGGTAGTTGCGCTCTATATAACTGCAAAAGTTAAATCCCATATAAAAATCTCCAATTAATATAACTGCAAAAGTTTTAACTCATAAATCTCCACAATATTTTGCCATTCTGCTTTTTTTGCGGTGGTTATTGTTGCAGTATTTATATTATATAAAAATAACACTTTTTGTGTTACATCATTAATAATGCGATTACAAAATAAACAACCGCAAATATAAAGCATAACGGTTATGATTAACATGAGAAATAGTTGTAAGTGTAGAAGTTCTGCACATTGCTTATCGGCATCGGCGTAAAACAATTTATTGGGTTTTTACGATTTTTCGACATTATTCCTCACCTTATAACATGTAAAATGGTAATTACGCGGGTGAACGGTTTGACTTTTGAGGGATTTTTTGATATAGTAAATATATATTTCCCATGATTTTGGGAAACGCGCGGCAAAAGTTGTCGCTATCATCATATTTTTGCGGAATAGTCCGCTATAAAAATGTTGAAATCACATACATTGCGTATGAACATACGGCTATGCCGTATAAACTCTTATTTTGTTCGTAGGAGGAAAGAATGAACGAAACAGTAGAAATTACAAGAAAAAAAATAAAACGCGAACTGACGGATGCAGAATTCATTAAATGGATTGACTGGAAATGGCAAGTTGCGCATTCAATCAAAGATATCGACACCGTGGAAAGGATATTGAATATAAAATTAACCGAGGAAAAAAGGCAGGAGATAGATAAAACCATAGAAAAATTCCCGATGTCGATTACCCCTTACTATTTATCATTGGTAGACGCGACAGATTATTTGAATGATCCGATTTTTAAGCAATCCTTCCCTGACGAGAGAGAGCTTATAATGTCCGACTGCGATATGCGTGATCCGCTTCACGAAGACAAAGACAGTCCCGCCGAGGGCATTACTCACAGATACCCCGACAGAGTTTTGTTCTTGGTAAGCAATGTTTGCGCAATGTATTGCAGACACTGCACGAGAAAAAGGAAGGTGGGTGACGTAGATTGCATTCCGACAAAGGAAATCATTGAGCAAGGGCTGGATTATATCCGCAGAACTCCTGCGGTAAGAGACGTATTGCTCTCTGGCGGAGATCCTTTTCTGTTGCCCGATGATTATCTGGACTGGGTGCTCTCCGAAATAAAAAAGATACCGCATGTAGAGGTTATAAGAATAGGCACGCGGACACCGGTTGTTCTGCCGTACAGAATCACCCCCAAGCTAATCGACATTCTTAAAAAATACGATAATCTTTGGATAAATACACATTATAATCACCCGCGCGAACTTACTAACGCCTCCAGAGAAGCGCTCAAAAAGCTCGTTATGGCGGGAATCCCCTTAGGCAATCAATCGGTGCTGTTAAGCGGTGTCAACGACTGTACGCGTATCATGCGCAAGCTGGTGCATAAACTGGTCGCCAATCGTGTGCGCCCGTATTATATGTATCAATGTGACCTTTCGGAGGGGCTGGAACATTTCCGCACAAGCGTAGGTAAAGGCGTAGAGATTATGGAAAGTCTGCGCGGTCATACCAGCGGTTTCGCCATCCCAACTTATGTTATAGACGCTCCCGGCGGCGGCGGAAAAATCCCGATGATGCCCAATTATTTTATATCAATGTCGTCTAATAAGGTAATTCTCAGGAATTATGAAGGGGTTATAACTACTTACCATATGCCAGAAAATTATACGGAGCAGCAG
>SACC01000029.1 GCA_009928745.1 Clostridia bacterium | reverse complement strand
TGTACATTCTGAGAAAATACCAGCCGGGAACATTGATAATGGGAAAATTAGTAGCAATAACAATTTTTTCCGCTTTAATTCTATACTTTTCAGTAAATAATACTTTTTCTTTGTAATCGACGTCAATTATTCTGGTATTTTCAATTAACTCAAAGTTTATCGGCAATCCGCTAAGGAATTTTATCGGCTCGAATGACGCCTGATCGTGTAGCACAATGGCAGCTTTTGCGACAGCGTTTAATATGCTTGCATTCTCCGAGAATTCGACATTTGCGCGGATATCTTTCAAAATTTCATATTCTCTTTTGAGTGTACTTACATCTGTATTTGTATAAAGATAGCTGTCAAGTCTTTTAAAATCGCAGTCTATATTATGCTTTTTTACCAATGCTTCCAATTCGTCAATAGCGGCAATTTGCGACTCAAAATATAATTGGGCGCATTCTCTGTTCTTTAGAGCGCTGTATTTTATCCCCTGTAGCGCTTCAATGTGCGCTGTAGTGAATTGCGTTACTCCGGAGAATAACACATTCGCCTCAATCAGCGTTACTTTGCTTCCCTTTTCAGCCAATCTGTAAGCAGTAAGAAAGCCGGCTATTCCGCCGCCTATTATTACCACATCTCTTTCAATGTCTTCAGTTATTTCATTGATATTTTCGTTTTTATTTACTTTTTTCCATATTGATTCCATACTTTTATTATTAATTGATTTAAAAATATTATTACATATATAGTATTTTTGCCAAGATTTACGAATCGCGTATAGAATATATACTCTCGTTAAAATATAAACTATATTATGAATAAATGTTTTTATTGTAATAAATATATGTTCGTGATATAATTTTATAATAAACGCGCACAAGCGCTCGCGAGGAACCAAAGATAAATGTCAGACAATAATATAACTGCTGTTAATAACGATAAAATCCCACTGGAGATATCAAGACTATATAAAAAGTATTCGCCAAAGGCAAATTATGCTGTGGAAGACATTAGTTTTCGATGCGGCAAAGGCTTGATTATGGGTATTCTTGGTCCTAACGGCGCAGGCAAATCCACAATATTAAAATGTCTAACAGGAATGATACCAATAAGTGAAGGCGAGATAAAAATATGCGGTTTTTCCATTAAGGATCAACCGGTAGCCGCAAAACGCAATTTCAGCTTTGTTACCGATAACCACGCGGTTTTCGTGAAAATGACAGGACTGCAATACCTTGCGTTCATGGCGGATGTTTACGGAGTGCCGACAGTTGAACGCGCAGAGCGCATAAAAGAGCTCGACAAGGCGTTTCAGCTAGGCGACAGCGTAAAGAATCTGATAAGCAGCTATTCGCACGGTATGAAACAAAAAATCTGCATGATGGGCTCGCTTATGCATTCGCCGCAGCTATGGATTATGGACGAGCCGATGCTTGGGCTTGACCCGCGTACGCAAGGGGCGGTTATAGCTTTTATGAAGCGGTATGTAGCTGACGGTAAAACAATATTGTTTTCCTCCCATAACTTGGACGTTGTGCAGAGAATATGCGACAGGGCGGTAATAATTAACAAAGGTCGTATTGTCGAAGATATAATAATTGCTGATTTTATGCGAGACAACCCGCAAGGATTACAAAAATATTATGTTGCCGACGAGGAGTAAGAAATGCTTTGGGTGTTACTGCGTAAACAAATAGCCGAAAGATTATCGGTTTTTAGACGCGATAAATCCCGTCTGGATATTTCAGGCAATATTTTATCCTTGCTTCTTACTGGCGCAGTGATAGCTGTAGTAGTTGTTGTATTCGCGCGGTTCATTGATATGTACTGCGCAATAAGGATTAACAATGCGCTTGACGTGCCGGCAAGGCAGTTTGAGCTTTTGACATTCATTTATTCGGCGCTTTTTGTTTTTGGTGTTTTCAGTGGAATAAAAGCAATTAATTTTGCTATTTTTGAGAGTGAGGATCAAAAACTACTGATTACCTTGCCCATCGCGCCAAGCACCATATTTTATTCAAAACTAATAATATTGTACGCAAAACAGGTTATTGTGTTCTTAATGACGATTTTGCCGATTAACTTAACCTTTGCAGTAGTTGCAGCGCAAAGCGCTTATTATATCGTAATGACAGTCGCAATGTGCTTGTTATTCCCTTTGATTACCTTGGCTTTTTCCAGTATCTTTTGTTTCCCCGTTTTTTATCTTAAGCGGTTCGTTCAGTCAAAATACGCTTTGCTGCTTGTTTTGGTAACGGCAGCCACAGGACTTGTGTTCTGGGGGTATTCGTCAATACTCGATTTTATGAAAACTATGCTCACAACAGGCGAACTCAGGTTTTTCTTCAAAGAATCAGTAATGCGGACTATAATTGAAGGAACCAAATATTTGTATCCTTCCAATGTTATGGCGGGATTGCTGTTAAAGCGTGATATTGCGACCAATATATTATTGGTGACGCTTACTACCGCCGTTGCTAGCGCGGCGGGATTTTTGGTTGTTAATCTGTTGTTCAACAAAGCTAACCACGCCCGTACTTCCGCTAACAAAAAATTCTTGTATACGTCAGTGCCTGATATTCGCAAAAAACATATTATGATTGCCCTTGTCGCAAAGGAATTCAAACTCGTATTCCGTACCCCTAGCTACGCTTTTCAATATTTTTCTGTGGCGGCAGTTATGCCGCTTATGGTGTATTTTTGTATGGGAATAGGCAGCGACCTTTTGGAGACGCTTGTATTCAGTAAAAATAATTTTGAACTTGCAATATTCGTGGTGCTATTGTTCGGAACGCTTACCAATACATTCTGCGCAACCAATATCAGCCGTGAGGGTCCGGCTTTTTACGCTATGAAAACAATGCCCATTCCTTACGAACAGATTATTGGCGCAAAGATAATATTTTGCTCGATAGTTGCCTTTGCGTCCACGCTTGCAAGCGGTCTTGTGGTGCTTCTGTCCGGCTATATTAACTTTGGCGACTTCGCGTTCTTGTTTTTTGTGGCTATGGCGCTTGCGGAAGCGCAAATATGCTTTGCCACAAGGAAGGACTTGAACCGTCCTACCTTTTCAACCGATGAAGACTGCGAGATTACCGAATCTAATTCTACGATATCGACAATTATAATTGTCGGACTGACGCTTACTGCGGCGCTTGGCGGTTTGGCTTTATTCTTTTCCCTCTACAACGGTAGCTTAAACGGACAAAACTCGGCTTTATTAACAATAGCGTTTGTAGGTTTAAGCGCAATAGCAATTTGCGGCGGAGCGGTTGCGTACCTTCTCACAGGACTGAAAAAACGGTTTTATGAGATGACGGAGGGGGATTAGTATGAAGAAACGTATTATGGCGTTAATGCTATTCCTTCCCATTATGCTTATGCTTACAATATTCACCGTTACAAAGACTGTCGGGATTATTGTAGAGATTCCGGCAAGCGGCATACATATCACAACACAGACTGAGGACGGTATATTGAGTCTTGATATGGCGAATTATGCCAACGATATATATATCACTGCCGAGGTAGAGCCGTTAAACGCAAAGAACAAAAACTTTTCTTATACTATAGCGGGTGTCGCGGGTGAAGCGCCCGCCGATATTGAAATTGACTCTCTAAGCGGTCTATTAACGCTTAGAGGCACGGGAAGAGCAAAGGTCTCTGTAGTATCTGCAACAGGCGGTTATTCGGATAGTATAATTGTCAGCTCTTACAGCACAAAGGTGCTGAGACTCTTGCCTGCGCTCGAGAACGCTGCCGGCGAAGCGCTTGAACTGACGCCGATAGACAACGGTGAATACGATTATTACGCTAACATTACCAGCGGTTTGTACAGTTGCTCAGTAGGAGTGAATCCCAAGAATTTATCGAGCGGCGATATATTATGGACAAGCGACAACAGCAATATTTTTGAGATTAATCCGATTACCGGCAAAGCAATAGCAAAGCTTTCGGGAAGCGTTACATTAACAGTTGACAGCGATAACAGCCTTAACGAAAATGTAAAACGGAGAATAAGACTCAATGTCGAGCCTCAACAGACACTGTCGGGATTAACCGTCAACGGCGGTGAAAACGGCGAGCTGCTGTGTCCGCTTAATGCCGAATATGCCGAATTTTTGTTGGAAAAGACAGCGGGCGGCGCGGATATAATCCTTGCAGGTGAGGGAATGGGCGGAGTGCAAAGCTATACTATTACTCCGCTTAACGATTCTGAAACGCAGTTCAAGGTGCGTTTGAGGCTCAATTATGGGCATGCGGCAGAGTTGTCGATCAATATTACCGCCGGAGGCTTAAGCAATACAATAAAACTTGTTTTCGCAGATTATAATCTTGGAATATTTACAGGATATCATCTGAGTTCAGCCGATTTAATTATTCATAAAAAAGGCTCGGCGGTTATTTATGCCGCACAAATAGAACCTTATGACGATGATGTTACATACGAGTGGTCAAGCGGCGGAGAACTTTTGCAGTTAGCCGAGACAGCCTTCTCGGGGATCTATAGAATTACGGCGCTCGCAGAAGGTCTTACCACCCTTACAGTAACCGCGTATAACGATTCAGTCGAAGTCGCTGTTACTGTTAAAACCGTACGCGTGGTAGCGCCAGTATCTTCCATAGAATTTTTAGCTAATGCCGCAACTTACGGTATTGAGGATATTCTCGCTGTCGGCAGTCAAAGAATAGACAACGGAGAATATGTGAGCGACCGACCGGAACTCGCAATTAAAATGCGCACTGATCAAGGACTGATTAATTATGCAGGAAAAGAGCTAAATTTTGTCTCATCCGATAATTCGGTGCTGTCGCCTTATGTCACGCTAACCGGATTCAAGGTAAACGCTGTTGACGAAGGTGTAGTCACCGTTACTGCGAAGTGGCTCTACGCAGATTATTTTAAGGAAAACATATCGGCAAGCGTAACGCTGCGCGCGGTTAGCGAAGGTGTTAGCGTGTCTTCTTATGCCGAACTGGTCAAAGCAAGCGAGGACGGCAAAAAAATAGTACTTAACAGCAATATAATGCTGGGACGGCAGGGAGCGACTTTGTCGGAGCTAAAAGCCATGGCAAAACAGCTTCCTACAACTTATGATTGGCAGTTTTATAAAAACAAAGGGCAGGAAAGACCAAGCGTATATTATCTTGTAGAGTTCAAAAACGACGTGTACGGCAACGGTTATTTTATCAACGGCGAATACATTACGCAAGCTTCGGATAATACCGGAGTTCCGCTATTGTTCAAGGGACCGCTTGATTTTGTATCCGTTTCGACAGCGGCAGTAAAAGCACAGGATAATATAGTGTTTTTGGTCAGAACGGATGGAATAACGCTCAATAACGTAGTGCTAAAAGGCTGTAACGACGAAAGTCTTGTTGAGAATAATGAATACAATCTTTCAAAGCTTAATTATACAGGCACAACATTGGAGATTATGGCGAATGCGACGGTTAAGAATAGCCGCGTCAGCAACGGACGCACCGTTGTCAGAATATTTGGCGGCAAAACCGTTGGGAGTAGTCCGATAATCGAATCGGTCAATCAAATAAACGCCATCGACGAGCGGGTGACAGTATTGCTGGAAAGCTGTATTTTGACATCAGCTCGCGAGTTTATTGTAAAAATCGGCTCAAATCGCGCGGTAAAAAGCAAAGGGGATTCGGAGTTGACTTTTGAGCCGAGCAAACTTACTAGACAGAACGGCGAGCCTTATAATCCGTTCGATACCACGAACGCCGATGATGAATACTTCAAAGAGAAATACCTTATCACCGATGTTACAATCCGTAATTGCGTATTGGCTACCTCAGGCTTGTTCTCGATTGGTATGGAGACGCATTTTTCTGGCATTATGTTATCAGGATATTCTAGCGCTAATGTAAATAATTGGAAAGATATGGCGTCTACCTCATACGCATGCGCATTGCATCTTGAAGGCAACGTCAAGTTGCTGGACTGGAAAAAGCTGGAAAACATTGACAGCTCAACACTAATAGAAACAGCGGATAACGCGCAAGCATTCTTAACTCTTGACATATCTGCGATGATTGACAAGGTATATAGTACGCACACAGGATATTCTGACATATTATCAATTGTAGACCAAAAGGCATATGTACACGGCGGTATAGCAATGTATGGCGGCGGATACAATTATTCTTACGTTGATACTAAAACCTTTGCGGGAGAGGCAATGGAGCAATACCGAATAAATTTATCGGTTTTGTCCGAAGGGCGTGAGCAAGATATTAACGATATATTGTATCTTCAGGGTACAGTTTTGCCGCTTGCCGCCGGATATTCAGATTTTAGATTCTATATGTATAACAAAAATTCACAAAACGATTATAATTTGCAGAGGCAGGAAATCGAGAGCGGAACTGCATACGTGATTCCCGTAGCGGAATAAGGAAGGAGATAGTATGAAAAAGAAAATTACTTTGGCATTAGCGGTTTTTTTAATAACGTGCTTGATACTAGGTATGTGCGCCTGTCAATTCGAGCCCGATGCGGAAGAAATAACTTTTACCATCAACTACTATGACGGCGAAACTCTGTTAAAAACAGTAGAAGCAAAGACGGTAGAAGAGGTTCTTGAATATGCGCCTCAAAAGGAAGGAAAGACTTTTGCAGGCTGGTATATTGACCTTTCCTTAACCACTGATTATACGCTGGAAAGTTTACTCAGCGATGATATCGCATTGTATGCAATGTACGAAACCATTACATATCAGGTGGTGTTCACCGATGATTTGGGTAACGTACTCGCGGTTGACGGGCAGGCAGCTCAAACTATAGAATACGGTCAGTCTGCCGTTGCTCCCATAGTGCCCGACAAAGCAGATAATATTTTTACCGGTTGGAGCGTAGCGTTCACTAATGTCAGGTCAGATTTGACAGTTCGCGCCGAGTATCAGGCAATTAACAGCGAATTAGTATTTTTAATGGGTGGTACAACGCTGTTTTCCTCCAAAGTTGAGCCAGGCGAAAGCCTTTCTGCATACGCTAACACCGTAGAAGAAAATATGTCCGTGCCCAGCGGATTCGCATTTGATTCCTGGTATAGCGATGCAGCATATAACAACCCTATTAATTTCGCAGACAACATCACGATGCCAGAGGAAGGTTTGACGGCTTATAGCAAGCTAAGAATTTTGCCCCTAACCGGCCTTAATCTTACAGCGGATAACGCCGCGCCAATTTATTCGGAGAATTTGACAGTGGGTCTTACCGCATCCCTTAACACATTTAGCGCAATCAACTATGCTTACGAATGGTATCATACTAATGAAAACGGCGCGCGGATAAATGGCAATGCCAGCACGCTGTCGCTTGCGGATTTTGACGCAGGAAGTTATACGGTGTTGGTGAAAGTTATAGCTTCAGTTACCGGCTTATCCGCAGTAACTGCAACAAAATCTGTGGAAATCAATGTGGGCTTAGCCGATATAGGAAATATTACCGCTCAAAATGTGGAACTCGTTTATGATTCGTTATTACACGGTATCACAATAGAGGGCGCAGTTGCTGGTGATACCATTAGCTACAGTGAGCCGCAAGGCGAATTCGGAGCTTCTTTAATAAAATACGCAAATGCGGGATCATATACAATAATGTATAAGGTGGAAAGGGTCAATCATAATCCGTTTACTTCTCAGGCTATATTGACTATTGCCAAAGCCCCGCTTACTATCATTGCGGATAATAAAGCGGCGGTCTATGGTGATACAATGCCGCAATTTACATATCATTGCGCGGGATTTGTCGGTAGTGAGGGAATAAGCAATCTTGACGGTGAGGCAGGTATAACTTGTACTGCGTCAAGCACCTTGTCGCAGGGCGCATTCACTATAAGGATTGGCGGATTGACTTCTAATAACTATGACACAGAATATGTAGACGGTACTTTTACTATTAGCAAGCGCCCAATATTTATAACAGCCGAGGACAAAACGACGCTATACGGTCAAAATGCGCCTGCCTATACTGCAACTTACGAGGGATTTTTGACTGGCGAGAATCAAAGCGTATTGACAGGAGAAATTGCCTTTGAATGCGAATATGAAAAGGGGAAGAACGCTGGGGATTATAATATAACCGTTAGTGGTCTTAGCGCTGATAATTATCAAGTAAATTATATTTCAGGTAACCTTTTTGTAGAAAAACGCGTGTTAAAGGTTACTGCTGATAACCAAACTGCATATTACGGCGAAGCAAAGCCGTCATTTACGCTAAGCTATTCGGGTTTTATTAACGATGACGATAGCAGCGAATTTACAGCTCCGCCCTCTTTCTTGTGTAGATACAGAAAGGGAAGTGATGCAGGTATTTATGAAGTTGTGCCTAGCGGAATAGAGTCTATCAACTACAATATGGTCTATTACGCCGGAAAGCTTACTGTCTTTAAGGTTGCGTTGAATATAATAGCAGAAGACAAAGTCATTAATTATGGCGATGATGCGCCAATTTATACCGTAAGCTATGAGGGATTTATCACCGGAGAAGATCAAAGCGCGTTGACAGGTGAGCTTGTGGTAGGAAGCGCATATCAGATGGGTAACAGCGCAGGCAGCTATGCAATAAACTTGTCGGGACTAGCGTCCAACAGCTATGATATTACCTTTGTTAAAGGCGCGCTTGCGGTAAGCAAGGTAGCTTTGTCTGTAACTGCGGAGGACAAGTCAGTTAGTTACGGAGCGGCAATTCCTTCATATTCTGTGAGCTATTCGGGCTTTGTAAATAATGATACCGCCGCCAATTTGAGCGGTGAGTTTACATACTATTGCGGCTATGTTGTGGGCAGTTCTGTAGGAAATTACAGTATTTCAATCAATAACATAATATCCAATAATTATGTAATCTCGTACTTTGACGGGAGTTTGACAGTTAATAAAACTGACCTTACGGTAAAAGCCGATAACAAAAATATTGTATACGGCGACTTTGCTCCCATATACAGCGCAAGCTATTCGGGCTTTGTGGCAGGGAACGACCAAGCGGATCTTTCAGGTTCGCTAAGCATTACATGCGCGTATAGCAAGGGTAACGGCGCCGGTGAATATGATATTAATACTGACGGACTTTTGTCTGACAATTATAATATAATATTTACCAAAGGCACGCTCAATGTGTCAAAGCGCACAATAACTGTGAGCGTTAGCGCGGACTTTGCGTATAACGGTAGCTCTTGGCAGCAGTCCGAATGGACAGAAATAACAGGCTTATACGGAATAGACGCAGTAGCAGGCACATTAGCAACAACAAGTGGTGATATTGGCGTATACTCTGCGGACGGAGCGTTAGGCGCGACATTCAACTGGGCGGGATTCGATATAGTATCCGGTTCTATCAGTATGGCGTCAAGCTACAACATCGTATACGACTTACATATAGAGATAAAAGAAAACAATTTTGCATATTCTGCAGCAGGCAGAACCGCAACCTATGACGGACTGGCGTACGCAATAGCTGTCAGCACCGATTTTGAGACAGGTTTGGTAACATATAGCATAGACCAATCAAGTTACAATCTTGAGAATCCTACATTCACACAGGCGGGAGTGCATACGGTATATTACAAAATAGAAGATACTACCGGCTATTACAGTCCTATTACGGGTAACCGTAAGGTAACGATAGTCAAAGCGGAACTAATTGTAGTTGCCGACAGTAAGAACGCAATCTATGGCGCGGCGGCTCCTGCCTTCACAGCTCAAATCAGTGGTTATGTGAATGGTGAAAGCGCGGCAGAACTTAGCGGATCCTTAGAATATAACTGCGCATACGTGGCAGGGAGTAATGTGGGCAATTACACGATAACCCCCGCAGGACTTGCCGCAGCGAACTATTCAATGACATATGTCGCTGGTAATCTAGCTGTTAGCAAGGCGGCGCTTACGGTCACAGCAGACGCAAAGACGGCATATTACGGCGATGTATCTCCCGCTTATAGCGCAAGCTACAGCGGCTTGGTTGCAAGCGATACTCCTGCAATGTTTAATTCAGCGCTATTCTTTAACAGCGCTTACGGAACAGGCAGCGGTGTCGGTCAGTATAGCGTTACACCTTACGGGTTGACTTCGTCGAATTATTCAATAGTATATATTTCAGGGACTTTGACAGTTAGCGCTAAGAATATCACGGTATACGCGCAAAACAAAACAGCAACTTATGGCTCGGCAGCGCCTTCCTTTAGCGCAGCATCA
>SACC01000362.1 GCA_009928745.1 Clostridia bacterium | reverse complement strand
GTAATAAGGCGCACCAAAATCCCGACCACCGTCTTGAAAGCTATGCTCAAAGCTGTCAGCATAGCGAGCAAAACGAGATCGAAGATTCCGAAGGTCTTTAGCCCTTTGAAACTAAATTTTCTTTTAGATACCGCGGTATTAGCCATTTCGGGTGATTATTCGGCGGGATTAATTACTATCTTCGCGGCATACTTAATAACGCTGTTCGAAGAAGCGCTCGTCTTATCCGAAATAAAGCGCGGCGCCTGCACAACGATATCGGAGTTCTTCTGCTTGGTATCTTCGGCGAATTCACCGTCGTCCTCAAAGCCGATTGTTAAATAAGAGGCAGAGAAAGAGGTGATATCAAAAACGATTTCGTAATTGTCGGTAGCGATCGCCTTAACCGAGGTTATTGTACCGGGAAGCGCGATATTGAGTTTTTTCAGGATGTCGATCATAGAATAGCACACGTAGGAAGATACGGTCTCAACCTCGTCCTTTACGGTCGTCATCGTTACGACCTGCTGGAAAATCGCTTCAAGCGTAGCGTTCGTAACCGTGCCAAGAAGCGTTTCGTTATCGTAAATCTCAACATTGACCGTCAGATTCTCGGGAATCGCATAGGCCTCCACGGGATTAATGACGATTTTCGAAACCATTTTGGTAACGCTGTTGGATAACGCGCTGTTCTTATCCGATATAAAGCGGGGCGCCTGTATCTGCAGCACTTCGTTCTTAAGTTTAGTATCCTCAACAAAAGCGCCTGCCTCTTCAAGACCTATCGTAAGATAAGAGTCGGCTAAGCTTGTAATATCAAAAGGACTGACATAATTATCGGTAGTCAAAGTCTTTACCGAAGTGATTGTCTCCGGAAGGGTTATTCCGAGCTTAGCAATGATTGCATTCATAGCGTACGAAACATAAGATACCGTCGTTTGAACCTGCGCGCTGTTAGTCGAAGTTATCGTAACGATTTCCTGCGTCAAGCCCTCAAGAGTCGACTCGGTTATCGTTCCGATAAGCATATTACCCGAGAAAATATCCACATTTATATCAAGATTTTCGGGAATTGCATAGGGAGTATCGTCATTTTCTCCTTTGGGCGGGGTCAAGCAGGCAGCGAATGCCGTTAAGCAAAGCGCTAACACGAGCGCCAGAGCAAGGGTTTTGAACAATAATGCTTTTTTCATAAAATTTCTCCTTATTATATCGGTAATTACCGTTATTTATGAACCAATGAATAAATACGACTTATAAGATGAACAGCAAAGTTAGCGAACAAAGTTTTACTTTTTCCTCGGCGTTTTTGTGTCTTTTTCGCCGGATAAGCGCCTTTTCCCGTTGTCCGTATCCCGATACGCCCTTCCGAGAAGTCGCGGCATCCCGACGTAAAATCCCTCAAAACCGCTCGAGGTATTTTTTCATTACTTCCTTTAAGGAACCAATGAATAAATACGACTTATAAGATGAACAGCAAAGTTAGCGAATAAAGTTTCATTTTTCCTCGGCGCTTTTGTGTCTTTTTCGCCGGATAAGCGTCTTTTCCCGTTGTTCGTATCCCGATACGCCCTTCCGGGAAGTCGCCGTATCCCGACGTAAAATCCCTCAAAACCGCTCGAGGTATTTATTCATTACTTCCTTAACTGATTTTAACCGCGATTTTTTTAACCGCGACGCTGTTGTCGCCGTGTGTAAGCAGATAGGCGCTTCCGGTTTTTACAAGCGACGCTGTAAAGATCGCCGCCGCGGTGAGCTCCGACACGGTGTCGTCTGTTGCGGTAATGGTATAAACGTTCTCTGCGTCGTACATATTCAACAGTATTAGTATGTCTTTGACCCAGATTGAATTGTCGTCATTGGTGTCAAAGCGCTCAAAAGCGGTGGCAAGAGATACTACAGCCGAGTTGAATACCGATACCGCGAGTATGTTTTTGACAGTCATACCGGCATTAAAGGCAGGG
>SACC01000361.1 GCA_009928745.1 Clostridia bacterium | reverse complement strand
GGAATGTGCGGAGGCAATATAAAAATAGAGAACTGTTGTCCTGAGCACCTTGCCTCCTTAATATATAAATTAAACAAAACCGCTTGCAATCTTAGGTATTTTAATGATACTATTACAATAAGCAGCTCGGGAAGATTAAGGGCAATCGACCATATAGAAACACAGCCTTATCCGGGTTTTCCTACAGATTTGCAGGCGCAGGCTATGGCATTCGCGACAATATCTGACGGAGTCAGCGTAATTGTTGAGAATGTGTTCGAAACACGTTACAGACATGTACGCGAGTTCATCAAAATGGGCGCTAATATCACAGTCAAAGACCGCACGGCAATAATTCGAGGCTGTCCATCGCTTATGGGCGCAAGAGTAGAGGCTGGAGATTTACGCGGCGGCGCGGCGCTTGTGCTTGCGGGACTTGCCGCAGACGGTTATACAACGGTTGAAGAAATACGGCATATTGACAGAGGCTATGAGAGTATAGAGAATCTGTTCAGCGCGCTGGGAGGAGATATAAAAAGAATAAATGAAAGGTAACGGCAGGGTAGTAGCATTTTTTATAGTAATTTTGCTCGTAGTTGTATTAATTGTGCTCAATTTGACCTTATTCACAATCAGCGACATTACAGTGCTTAATAAAGTTTATTCAGACCTTATCATAGATAACGATATCATTACTTCTTCTAACATTCAAGCCGGAAGCAATATTTTTTCGCTGAGCGAGCGCAAAGCAATATCGAATATTGAGATTGATAATCCTTACATAAAAGTTACCTCAATTGAAAGAAAGTTTCCCAACAAAATAATAATTCACGTTACTGTTCGCACTGCGGTTATGACTATTGCAGTTAACGGCGGCGACGGATACGCGCTTTTAGACTCTAATTTGAAAATTTTGGAAATCGTCAACCAATATTCTAATTTATACAGCGCTTCTACCAAGATAGTCGGCATAACGGTTGACGCTCCGGTAATAGGCAATACGCTGAATACAGTTAATACGTATAACGCTGTGTTGCAAATAATCGGTAATATTGCCGATAACGAGAATTTAGACGGCGTAGCGTTCTTAACTTTTTTTGAAAAAATCACTTTTGTGCCTGATATTACCGTCAATAATGTGCGCATCAAAATCAATTCGGGAGTGACCTTTGCGCTGACTAATAATCAATATGTTGAGCAGCAGCTAAGGTACTGTCTGGAAAAATATAAGCTCACCGACGAGCTAAGTCTTGAGCGCAAATCCGGCTATTATTTTTTTGACGGAGATATTGGTTGGGTATGGACGGCTAATATAGCGGATTTAGACTGATTTTAGCATATTTAAGGGATATTTTTGGTCAAATAATTATATAACTCAACTTGACATTAATAACTATTTTGTATATAATTAAATTATTAAATAATAGAGGTACATAAATGGCTCGCACCGGTGATGTGGCTGTGCTTGATATAGGCTCACAGAAGATAAGTGTTCTTGTAGTCGAGAGACCCAATAATGGAATACTTTCAGTAAAGACAATCAGCGAGGTTGCCTATAGTGGTTTTATGGACAGCTCATGGATAGACGGGGCGGATACGGTAAGAGCGATAGCCGAGGCAATCGCTGACGCTAAGGACAAATACGGCTCCAAGATACGTAAGCTATATGTCGGAGTACCTTCTGAGTTTTGCGAAGTCAGACTTGCTTCGCCGTCGGTGGAGTTCCCCAAGACGCGACGAGTTGCGGCAACTGATATTGATTCGCTATTTGACAGAGGCAATCCTTTTAAGAATGATATGGAGATTGTCCTTGTTAACCGTTCGGCAAATTACTATGTCATCGATAATTCCAAGAAAGTTGTAGAGCCTTTAGGACTTGACGCTCGGGAGTTCAAGGCTTATATTTCATATATTGCCTGCCGTCGGGCGCTTATTGAGTTTTTGGATAAGGTATTAAGAGATTGCGG
>SACC01000360.1 GCA_009928745.1 Clostridia bacterium | reverse complement strand
AAAAGTACCAGGCAAAATCCGCGTCAAGCGTACCGTTGACTATCTCCGAAACGCCCGAATAACATTCTTTCATTCCAAGATCCTTGATAACGGTTATTCTACCGTTACCTATTGCCTTCATGATGTTTTCCTTACCGTTGCCTAGTTTTGGCAAGCAAACGGCGGGATTAAGTACATATCCGCGCACCCTGCCTTGCTCTGCGGCAACTACAATGCCTTCAATAGGTCCGTCGCATTTTATATTAATAGAGAGTTTTTCTTTCTCACCTTTCAATTCGCTGCTCATATATGCGCCGATTGTCATTACCTTGCCTAACGCGGTCGCGGCAAGTGTGGATAATCCGTGCAGTTCAATCGCTTTATTTACCAAATCTGAAGTTGTCAGAGCAACTACCTTAACATATCCGCCGAAAACCAGCGCTTTTAATATTTCGTCCATAAGTATCCTTGTTAAATGTATTTTTTGTGTTTGACCAAAAATATGATTCTTTTACTTTTTGGCGCCGCGGCTTTGAATGTATCGCCGTCAATAAGCTCCGCGACAGTCAAACCCGCAGTTACTAACGCTTTTTTTAGTTGAGTAACGGTATGACAATATTGACGGTGTTTTTCATCGCCACGAATATAATTATTGCCGTCCTTGATAAAAAAACTGATATCCATATTAACCGCGCCAGCATTCTTAGTAAGAGAATTGCGCCAAATGTATGTTAAATTATCATTATCTTCAAAAAAAATGTTGTTGGAAAGAACCTTAGTCAGCTTGTAATGACTGCTGATATCAAAGATAAATGCGCCATTTGTAGCTAATGCCTCTTTAATCCTACAAAAAAGCTTGTTAAGTCTGCCAAGCGGAAGATAATTAATGCCGTCACAGACTGCGGTAATTAAATCCAACTTTTGCAGATAGCTGAAACACTCTGCTTTTTCCTGTCTGAAGATTATATTTTGACCGCTTTCCTTTGCCGCTATTGCCGCGCAATTAAGCATCTCGGGGGAACAATCCACTCCTTGTACTGAATATCCTTTGGAAGCTAAAAGCACAGTCATCCGTCCGCTGCCGCAGAACAAATCCACGCAATTCTTACCATTCGAATTAGCCATTATATAATCGAGATATTTGTTATATGGAAAATCCTTCATCAGGTTATCATAGAACTTTGAAAGGATTGAGTAGCTTTTCATTTCTTTTTATTGTTATATTTGCTCTGATTGGCAATCGCCGCCTTTTGAGCAGCTGTCTTATATGGATTAACTTTTTTGCTATATTTGTCGTTAGGATTTTTCTTATTCTTACCGCTTGATACTGTTTTTACCATTGAAGCGTATTGCGGCACGATAAAGGCGTCGAACGAATATTGCGCGTATCCCGTCCACATACAGCTCAAGAACAAAAATCCTATGGTCAACATACCTATACCGACTATTAACGATACATTGCTGCTGATTAGCGCGAGCGCTATAATACCGACAGACAATGCCGTTATGAACAGCGTGGTAGGCACAAGCGTCAGGGCAATCAAAATCGCATTTTTTAACGACTGTAGATAGGTGAGTCTATAACATGCGAATGTCGGCAACAAAAATATTAGAACCGCAACAGTCATTATGCCGACGAGCAACAAGAATACAAACAAAATCCAAGTGCCTGCATTGGCAGTACCTGCAGCAAGTGATTGAAAGTGCCATAACATACCGTACAATATACCGGTAACAATTGCAGCGACGGCTACACCTGTAACTAGGAAAGGACGCCAAAGCTGCTTAATACCGCGGAAAAACGCCTTGTGTACCTTGACCTTTTCGCCCCACATGAAGCCTCGGCTAATATGGAATATACCGCTCATTCCGGTAAATGCAAGTATAATTGCGGGAATTAAGCAAGGGAAAACAAGCGCGCGGAAGTAACCATATTTCTGCGAAAGCGCTGGTGAGCCGTTGACCCAT
>SACC01000028.1 GCA_009928745.1 Clostridia bacterium | reverse complement strand
CGCGGCAACCGCCATACACAGGTATTGGAAAGAATAGTTGCCCGAACGGAATATTTCAATGAATTCTCTTCTTAATACAGAAACAACAGGATGTCTGCGCTTGTTTTTTGTGACCTTGCGGAATGCGTTGCCTGAGGCTTCAAGCGCTTTAACAACAGTGAATAAGTACATCTTTCTCACAACTAGAATTGCGCCCCATATTGCAAGCAATACCGAAATTAGCGCGAACGGAAGACTTAATATAAGATTATGCCCTGTCATAATATCAGCGAACCATTTGAATGGCACCATATAATTAAGCGCGTTAGTAAGTATTTCAAAAGTCTGGGGAGAGAAGAAACGCATCGCTTCATCTTTCATAAAACCTATTATACTTTGAATTGCTCCCATATACAGAGCGAATCCGCCCGAAACTGTAAGCACGCTTACCAAAAGGATAAGTAAATATTTGTTTTTAATCCTTGCATTGACATACATTGTCGGGATAGCCAAAATATTGGCTAAACATAGCGGAAAAACAATGGATATAATCATTATTACTGGTATTAGCAGGTAAAAGTTGAGCGGCGCGTTGATAGTAATGCCGAAGATAATAAATACCGGTAACATTACAAGAAGAGTATAGATCGCCTGATACATAACAAGAATGCTTATCTTGGCAATAAATACCGCCTCGCCTGACACGGGGAATCTTAACAGCAATTCGTTATCGCCGCTGTAATATAAAGTTTTTATTACCGAGCTGACACCGAAAGCGATAAGAATAACTTGAGCAAGCGTAATAAACATTTGTATAAACTCATAATCAAGTTCATATACATGGAACATTTGAATAAAGCTGTGCATTCCAAAAATATATATCGCGTATATAACTGCGGCAAAAAGACCTATCAAAGAAAATTTAACCGCTAAGTTTGTAAACTTTACGCCCTTGTGACCAAACCGAGCTTTCAGCTCAAGGCGGAACAACGATTTTATACTATGCATTTAATTCCCCTCCGCCATCGTGTAGCTTCTGAATATTGTCTCCAGCTTTTCACGGTTATTGTTTACATTAAGATCAATAACCTCACAGAGCTTACCGCCGTCAATAATTGCCGCGCGATTGCAAAGCTTGGCAACCAAGTCAATGTTATGCGAGGAAAAGAACACGGTATTTCCTTTTGCGCAATGCTGCTTCATATTCTCTATTATTTCGAATATCGATTGCGGGTCAAGACCTACCATCGGCTCGTCAAGTATCCATAACTTGGGTTCGTGAATAAGCGCGGCAATAATACAAATCTTTTGCTTCATACCGTGCGAGTACCCTTTTATCTGCCTGTCAACTGCCGTTTCTAATTTGAATATTTTAAGATACTTGTTGAGTCTTTCTTCTCTCTTTTCAAGAGTCACATCATATAAATCAGCTATGTAATTGACATATTCCCGTCCGGTAAGTTTTTCGTACACCGAATGGTTGTCCGGTACATATCCTATATTCAATTTTGCAGCGATACTTTCTTTCTTTATACTGTGACCGCATATTGTAATTTCTCCGCATTCAAAAGGATAAATACCTGTAATACATTTTATTGTCGTTGATTTTCCGGCTCCATTCTGCCCCAAAAAGCCGAATATTTCGCCTTCTTTTAGCTCAAGAGACAATCCGTCTACTGCATATATATCTGTGCTTAAATATTTTTTTCTTAAATTATCGATAACTAACATAATCTTCTCCTATTACATTTTGCATAACCGCTCAAAAAATTGTAGTAATCTAATTAATTAGCGGCGACCTTAACTATATCGAAGTGAAACTTCCGTCTTTTTTCAGAAGTCCCCATTTGCCGTCTTTCTTTGCCCTGCTTGCTCCGTCCGAAAATGGAGTAGCCGCGTCATATTCAGCTGGAACAACGAACTCACCTTCTTTATCAATAAATCCGCATTTTTCACCTATTGCAACGCAGGCAAGTCCATCAGAAAAACTGCTGGCGCATTCGTATTTATAAGGTATAACCAGCTCATTTTTACGGTTAATATATCCGAATAAACCATTCTTTTCCACACATGCCATATCATCCTTAAAGGCAAAAACTTCGTCATAAATCGCGGGTATAACTTCTTTACCCGAAGCATCTTTAAAGCCCCATTTACCCGCGCGTTGCATCTTAATGTACTTGTCTTTTGTCTGCGGCGTGGGCGCAGTCGGCACAAAGGGCTCACGCGGGAAAAGTCTCGAGCTGCTGTACGAATTATCCTCTTTTCTTCCCTTTCGGTTATTATCATTTTTATTGTTTAATTGTGAATTGTCATTTCTATTGTTTGATTGAGCATTATCGTTCCTGTTATTAGATTGCGCATTGTTGTTCCTGCTGTTAGATTGCGCATTGTTGTTTCTATTTGGATTATTACTAACATTTGTATTATTAACTTGTTGAGTATTGTTGTTCCTTCTGTTATCTTCAGGAACTCTCTTGCCCGCGCTGTCGGCTCTATTGTTGGGCGGAGCGTTGGTAGCGGTAGCGTCAACCGGCGCCGCAGATTCCTTTTTCTCTTCATCTGGACGAAAATCAATACCAAGGGCGTTCAATTTTACATTAACCTCGTATAAATTCCTTTTGCCAAAATTCTGAATGCGGTACATTTCAAACGCGCGGCGGATAACTATATCGTTAACAGTAAAAATTTTTGCCGCTTTAAGTACAGAAAGCGTCAAATCGGAAAATCCTAGTCCCTCAACGCTCATAGATAGTATCTCAGGACTATATGGAGCGCAATATTTATCGTTGTTCAATCTATTATTTGGTCTTTTATAGTTAGACTTATTTTTTATCATAATGCCTCACAATATAATTATTTAATTATATATGACTAGCATATTATAACATACAATTATATTAATGGCAAATACTTTTCCAACAGCGCATCTCTCTGCGCAGAAAGCTAAATATTCGCTTACCGCAATGCGGCGTTAACTTAGCGGCCGCGCCGCGCATATTCAGTTTTCCCCTTCTTTTATAAAAAATGTACCTTTTAGTCTGATACAATGTTTTTATACAACTCAAGGTACATTATCTTCGGGGATATATTGGTCTGGGTGAGAAGATTTGAACTTCCGGCCTCTTGAACCCCATTCAAGCGCGCTACCAAGCTGCGCCACACCCAGGCACCTTATATATTGTATCTGTCAAAGAATATTTTGTCTAGTGATATTAAGCTGTTTTTCAATATTTTTTATAAAAAATGTCACAATATATTCTCTGCATTTAAACACGTTTTTTGAATATTCTGAACAGCAATACTAGCACAACGCTTGCTGCAACCGTAATAAAACTAAGCACAAGCGCAAGAATTTGACCATTAGTAAGACCTCTCTCCATAAGGTTTTCCGTAAGGATATATCCTATGGTATTATTGATACGCACCTCAGAAAAAACAGACGATCTATCAAGCGGGGACGTAAGTTCAACTGTGGCGCCGTCACTAATTGTAGCCAGCACTTGTGCTGAAACATCTCTATCGGTATATATTCTAATTGCAGCTCCGAAATGACCAGATTTTGCCTTTACATAATATCTTTCAACTATCTGCATAGGATTCTCTGCGCCAACGACACTCGACACTTGGACATATCCGAGCCTGCCTTCGTATATTACCTGATACCAGCCCCAGACATCCTCCCCGTTAACAACAGCGACACGCGCGTCAACCTCTATAATATTTTCTCTTGTCAAGCCGCTGAATATCGCAGCGGAAGTTGCCGAAGGATATTGATATATATTAACAGTATCGAATAGGCACTTTACATATTGGTTATCTGCAACTTCACCATACACCGTTTCGCAAGACTCTACAGGAATATACATTTCTTTACCTTGATATTCTACAAAATAATATTCAACTTGTTGAAATGTTACTGTGGAATTAAACACCATTAGATATTCTTCCTCTTTTATAAACAGCATTTCCTCATAATTGTTCGGCGACGCCTGTATCCAGCCCGATCCGGCCACTATTTTTATTGGGAATTCTATCACCGTGGGATTGTTAAATTGATTTTGAGCTTGCGTAACTACATCAAGTTCAACGCTAGTCAACAGATAATGAGCGGATGTAATATACACTACTCCGTCAGGCGCAATACTCATTCCGCCGATATCTGCAGCATTGGAGACAGAATATTTGCCGCTCAATTCATAGCAATCGGCTTTTCTTTCGAATCTGTATATCATATGTATGGTAGCTATATACAGATTGCCGCAATAATCCGCATCCATATCCACAATATCAGTTGCAGTCAATCCGTAATCGGCAAGCGCGATACTTGCGTTGGTTTTAATATCATTCGAATAATAACCGCTGACTGTATTGTCGCTTATCAAATATAATATTTTTCCGAAAATACCCGTTGCAATTTTATCTACTGCCGAATTAAGTACAATATATTCTTCAAAATTAGTATCGGACGCTGCTTTTCTAAAGACCTTATTACCTGATGCTACATATACATAGCCCGTGTTAGTTATTGCAACACCTCTAATATTTTCCACAAAGGAATATGTATTTTCATATACTTTATCATTATAGAAAAACAAATGGTTATCGCCTTTTGATATATATGCAAAACCATCGATTGCTGCAACAATTTTCGGATTTGTCGGTACTGTGCCGGTAAGCGGCTCGATTATCAAGTCTTCTCCTTCATAGCTATACGCCAATACTCTGTTGTTACCTGTATCCGCAACATAAAAAGCGTCGTCATAAGCGAATACTTTAGACGGAGAGTTAAGCCTTGAGAGACCTTCTCCGTAGCTGCCGTAATAGCCTGCAAATTCGTAAGAAGATATATCGTATGTTTTTATCGCATTATAAGCGTTATCTACCACGAATATTTTATTACCATCCACCGCTATTGTTTTTATACTTTTTAATTGATTATCGGAAGCGGAAGTCTCGTTCAGGTTAATTACTTTTTCTAAATATGTATTGTGGTATATACCATCGCTTTTGACAAGCAAAAAGCCGTCCGCCGACGGATAAAATAGCGTATTAATGTCATCGTTACTAATTAGCCCCGTGAATACCTCTTGTATTTGACCGTTAGCTTTATTAAAAGAATGCACCTTTGTCCCGTTGCTGTAATACATATATACAAGCCCTTGCCTTACAGCAATTTTATCAAACATAGGAGTACTACCGACGAAATCAAATCTACCCGATTCTGCGATATTCAATGTCGCTCCTTCTGCCAAAGTGTACCAGGTTAGATTAGTTCTTGTCAGCGTATATAGTAAATTCTCGCTTTCGTCTATCGCAATATCCGAAAATTCTGAATTTAGCGGAGTTATGTTAAAAACATCCTCCGATATGCTGTAAGTACTTAGATTACTTCCGCCAAAATTACCGATAACATAGTTATTATAAATAGCAATTTTATTTACTCCGTTAATCAACGCTCTTGTTCTTCCTGTTTCGCCAATTATTTTCAACAATAATCCTTCAGCTGTTGCGTCAAGCGCCGCAATAGTGCCGCTCGCTGATACCGCTATTCGGCTTAAATCCTCAAATTCGTAATAATCTGAAGGCAAGAGCATATCCGCAGTAATAAGTATAATATCCTCGTCAGGTTCAGCAAAAGCAAAATTAACGGCACTCGCAAGTGTCGTCAATACAACGAATATTATCAGACATAAAAAAGCATATTTCTTCATTAGCGAATATGCTTGTCCCGCTTAGCGGTCAGCAGCCTCATTAAGTTTTTGAATAAGCTCCTCAACATCAAGACCGTGGACTTCCGCAGCCTGCGCCACAGTTTCGCCGCGCGCAAACGCACAGCCTAGACAATGCATTCCCATTTCGTATAATACTTCGGCTATTGCATCGGCATTGCCCTGTTTTATAGCATCTGAAATCAGCATATTACCTGTTATTTTACCCATAAGTTACTCCTTTTTTATTAGTTTATTATATTGATAATTATTATCTTTATCCAAAATAATTGATAAGCACAATAATAACCGCAATCAACGCAAGCGCAAAAAACACCACACCCGTCACTTTTACCGCTGATACCGGCGTTTTACCCGTCACCTTACCTGTTCTTCCATTCATCAAAAAGCCGTATTTTTTACCTTTGTAATCGTAGTTACACATCCATACGGGCACAAGCAGATATTTGTAAGAGGTATGACTGTGAAAAGTATTGAGATTAAGGTAATCCACAACATCAGCGTTATACATTTTCATTATCTGTTTGCGTATACCCTCATCAATAATGGCTTTTGCCGTTTCCCAAGATTGATTAATGCCTTGATTATATCTTAGCGAAGAAAAACCGGCAAGATATGATTTTGCGTATTCTACCGAATTGAATGTATCAAAGGGTTGAATCTTTTCCATTTCGCTCTGACTCACCTTATCGCAAGCCTCTACCAACAAATCGTCAATCAATTTGTCTATAGTACCATTAACTTTGAACCAGTATATGTATGTTTCGGTATGCGTTTTGCCATTCCTAGTAACAACACGAGTTCTACGCTGACCTAACCGTCCGTTATATATACTGCATACCTTACTGTCAAATGTGAACACGGGGATATAAATGCCCTTAATGGTATCGATTTTGAATTGTTTTTTAAGTTTACTCGGCGCAAAGAACTTCTTTTTTAACCATTTCTGCGCATAGCCGAAAGTTTCTTCTCTGTTGCGAGAGAAAGGCAATACCGCATTGGGCTTTAATCCCGGCAACTCGTCAATCTCTACAATATTAGTAGCGCCGCAAAAAGTACAACTCGGAGATATCTCGAATCCGTCTACCATCGTCTTTGCGCCGCAGTTATTGCAACGGTAGCTATGCATACCAGTTGCCCAGTCAGTGTCATTTTCCTTAGGCAGCTCGTGAAAGCTTATCTCGGAGGCTGCTTTACCTTCTATAGCCTGCGTACTTCCGCAATGGATACACTCAAGGCAATATTTGGTCGGATTATAATGAAAATTGGAACCGCAGTTAGGACACTTTTTTACATCGGTAGTAAATTCTTGCGCAGTTTCCGCAGTTACTTCCTCTTCGTCACCGATATTCTTATTAATATTGTTATCAACTTTTTTCGTAGCCATAGTTATTTCTTTTTACCGCAATTAGGACAGAAAGCCGCTCCTGCAGGGAGCTTTGCACCACATTCACACACATTTCCTGCGCTGACTTTTGCGCCGCAGCCTGCGCAGAATTTCGCGTCGCTAGGCAAAGCCGCTCCGCAATTACTGCAGAAGCCGCCCTTTGAATCACCGGCATTGTTATTGGTGACTTTTGCATCCGAATTCATCGCATCGGAAAACATCTTGCCCATGGCAACTCCTGCGCCGAGACCAACGCCTGCGCCGGCTATGCCGCCGCCTTCGTTCTTAGCAGCGTCGCGTATAGCTTGCGCCGCCTGATATTGCGTAAACGCTCCCATATTGCCTTGCAAAACTCCGAGGGAAGTGCGCGTATCCATAGTCTTTTCAACTTCTTCGGGCAATGAAATATTCTCGATATGTAGGGAGGAAAGCTCAATTCCGTAGTTCTCAAAATCCACGCTTGCAGATTTTTGTACCATTTCGGATAATTCGTTATAATTAGCCGCGAGATCAAGCGCAGGTATCTTAGAAGTTGCAATAACGTCTGACAGCTTTGTAATAAGCAAACGTTTAAACTGCTCAACGATATCGCTCGTCTTAAAGTTAGATTTTGTGCCGAGCAGCTCTCTTAAAAACTTAGCAGGTTCAACAACCCTAAAGGTATATATGCCGAAGGCGCGTATTCTTATCATACCGAACTCGGCATCGCGCATCATAACAGGATTGGTTGTTCCCCATTTTTGTGAGGTGAACTGAGTAGTGCTGATAAAATAAACTTCACCGGTATAAGGTGTCTCAAAAGCATACTTCCAAGACATAAGCGCGGTAAGAATCGGAACATTCTTTATATCGTCCAGCTTATATCTGCCGGGTCCGAACACGTCGGCAACCTTGCCTTCCTGTACGAATATCGCCATTTGACCTTCTCTAACTGTCAACTGCGATTTATTCATTATTGCGTATCTGTCGGGTACCACGAATCTGTAAGCTATAGTCTCACGGCAATCCCCCGTCCATTCAATAACCTTAAGCAACTGCCTTTTAATCATAGAAAAAAGTCCCATATCAACCTCCAATGTATATATTGATATATTATATCACGATTAATATTTATAATACAAGCATACCCGTAAAATTATATGAGCTTATTAATAAAACAACCTTTCAATATTAAATAGTATAATGATTATTATAGTTTAGAATTAAAATATTCGCAAAGCTCGCCGTGCAGCGTACGCGCTTTTGATAGCGCAAGATACATTTTGCAGGTGTCGTAGCGCGCGTCATGCGCGCCAGATTGTTCGGCAAACTGCTCTTCCATAAAATTCACCGTCTCATCGTTGCTTACCCCATAACAGCGCGCCAACTCTTCTAAGGAAGGATATTTGTATCCGCCTCTCTGCGAAGGAAGTTTCAACAGTGTTGTAAACTCCCGCATGGAGCAGAATTTTTCTTTGAACCTGAACACTCGGTTTTCTCTTTCGAATTCCTTACGCATAAAGCACCAGTCAAAATTGAAGTTGTGCGCGACAACTACTGACGCAGAGCTGAAGTCACAAGCAATCTCCTCAATATCGTCGCCAATAAGACGCCCGCCCGACAACACCTTTAAGCGTGGTACGGTAAGTCCGGTAATACTTGACGCCACAGGATCAATGCTGTTCACAGTAAAATAAAAATTCTTTGAGGAGATTATTCCACGGTCCTCAATTATGTATGCAAGCTGACAAATCTGTCCTGGAGTTAGGGAGGATGTCTCCGTATCAAAATATAATACTGCCATATAATCATTGTATAACAACAAAAAGTTTTTGTCAATTATTGACTCTTACTGTATATAAATCATAACTATCCAAATATTTGAATAATAATAACAAAAAGCATGTGAGGTATGTTATGAAAAAAATCAGCAATTATTTGGGAAGGCAAATTATTAATCTTGCCGTAGCAAAGGAAGAAGGCATTATTATTAATGGTATGCTAGACGATAAACTAAAAAAATTAAGCTATTTTGTTATCGTCAATGAGGAGAATTATGAAGACCTTGAGCTGTTGTTGCCGCTCAAGTCAGTGTTGCAGGGTACGGATATTTTATACATAACCAACAGTAATTTTGTCGAAAATCCCGAGGCAAAATTCATAAAGTGTCCGCTCAACGCCAGAGTGTTCAATACTGATGGAGAATTGATAGGTATAGTTAAGGATATTACCTTTGACGATAAAGGCTATACTCAAAGTCTGGTGCTGGAAAACGGTGAAATTCTCCAAAAAGAAGTTGTAACAGCGTCGTCTTCATTAGTTACTGTAAAAGGATTGCGCAAAATAAGAGCTTCACGCAAAAAACCCGTAAAAACTCCCAATGTCGAAGAGATGATGAACAGTCCGGAAGCAACAGAAAATTACGAGACCTACGAATCATACGAGTCATATGAGGATGCGCCCGAGCGCAAGCATTGCGCAGAAGCTGACCAGCCGCCCAGAATTATTGCAGATTATTCTTTTTTATTAGGAAGAAAGGTAACGAAAGATATACGCTCTTACGGGGCGGAAATACTTATACCCGAGAACACAATAATAGATGACTGCGTGGTAAAGCTCGCGCGTCATAACGGGAAGCTGGTAGAACTGACAGTCAACAGCAAATAAGCTTCAGCTGTCTATCTCAACAACCTACGCTGCAAGCTTTTGCAGAACTCTTGTTACGGCATTTTACCTTCGCGTTTTTTTTGCCTTAACAAAGTATTTTAAAACCTTAGCTAATTAATCCTTTGGGCAAAGTGTTTTAAAATCTAGCGATGCGATATTTCTTTCGATGTCTTTTTACAACTAAATTATATAGACCGCCTTTTATGCTTTCAATAAAAAAACAGACTGCCGGCAAGCATTGTTACCGGCAGTCTGCGTTACATTGCTTGCGCGCTGTAACTTTTATTTATTGGCGGAAATAAACTCTTTTATATTGTTGATTAACAGATCATAAAACCTTGATACAATTTGCTCGTCCTCGTCGTTGCCTTTTATAGCAATTGTCATTGTTACAATCTCGTTAAGCGTAGTGAGCGCAAGTTGCATATAAGGCTTATATTTTACCGCGCCTGTCAAAAACCCGTCAATTAGCTTTGCTTCGCCC
>SACC01000359.1 GCA_009928745.1 Clostridia bacterium | reverse complement strand
CTTATATACTCATTATTTTTGCTTCAGGTATTCCTACCTTCTGCGAATTAACAAGGACACACTCGCTTTAACCTATCTGTTCATTTTTCAAGCTTCAATGCCCAACCCATTTTTGGGGTGAACCTCTATATGCTACCATACCAAAATATTAATGTCAACAGTTTTTCGGCACTTTTTTTATCTTTTTATACAAAATAATTGATGATTTTCAAACTAAATTTTGTATCGCCTAATGTTGTTATTAAGGTATAAATCGCAGCGCCGAAATCACTTTCATGTTTGGCGTTTCTATATAATAATACATTGAACAACATAAGACAAGCGTTTTTAACCACTTTGTTAAACTTTTTTCAATATATTTGTTACCATCTTTTGACAACTACGAATTTTGTCGAATGTCAACTATATTTCTATATATATATTTATTATTATAATAAGAATCAATAATAATACATACCTTTTTTTCAAAATTCAGCGCCCAATCTTGGCATATATAATCCGGCAAAAGACATTGCATTTCATATTGATACAAAAAAACTGTCGGCAATATTAACTGCCGACAGCATTTAGTGAATCATTACAGTATTTTTACAGTTTGATTCTATCGTTAAGCGCTTTGATGACAGCCTCATCCATCTTTAATTCCCTGCGGTCATAGGTAAAAATACCGTTGACTTCCATCTCCACATCGCTTACCTGCGTATATACAGTCGCCGAAAGCCCGTTAATAATATTCGGAATAATATTTTTTTCAAATAATATTTTATATTTTTCGGTCAACCTCTCGCGGTCTTTATAGATTCGGTAGCCGAATATTCTGTTATTGTTCCAAGTATGTTCTTTGGATACGTAGCCGAAGCCGCCGAACTCAGTGAGCGCTATGGGTCTGTCGTCGCCCCCTTCCATTTCATTATTCTTTGGGAAAGCGTATTTTGAAAAATAAATATGGAAGCTGTTAAGGTCAGGACCTCCCTGATCGTGCCAGCCGCTTGCGTGGTCAATAATTCGGGTAGGATCGTACTCTCTTACCATTTTAGCTACTTTGACGCTGTCGAACTGTCCCCAGCCCTCGTTAAAGGGTACCCACAAGCATAAGGAGACGCTATTGTGCAATGAGTCCATTGTAGGATATATCTCGTCAAGAAACTCCTCTCTGCCCTCCTCGTCCTGTCTGGCGAATTTTTGATAATTTTCCTCTCCGTCGGTCATTCTGCCCAGCTTTTTATTCAGGAACAATAGTCCCATAAAAGGCTTTAAGCCTATTGTCAGGTTGCTGTACTTTCCGCCGCCGCTCACAAAATCCTGCCATACCAGCATACCGAGTCTGTCACAATGATAATACCAGCGCAAAGGCTCAATCTTTATATGTTTTCTAAGCATATTAAAGCCCATCTGTTTACATCGTTCTATATCAAATATTAAGGCTTCGTCGCTTGCCGCAGTATAAAGTCCGTCAGACCAATACCCTTGGTCCAATAAGCCGTTATGGAAATACGGTTGGTTATTGAGCATTAATCTGCTGATGCCCATATTATCCTTGCCCACGCCAAATTTGCGCATGCCGAAGTAACTCTTGACAACATCCTTGCCAACACTTACCTCCAACTCATAAAGGAAGGGACTTTCCGGACTCCAAAGTTTAAGAGAAGGAAGGTTAATAACGATGGGGGTACGGTCTGCAATAACCGCCTCGGCTACTAAGTTGCCGCAGTCAAATACCTTAATATTACCGCTATCAAATTCGCCCTCAATATTCGCAGCAATTTTTATACATTGCGCATCAATATCAGGGGTGATTTTTAGCGATTTTACATATACATTGTCTACGCTCTCCAGCCAAACCGTCTGCCATATGCCCGAAGATGGCGTATACCAGATACCACCGCCGCCGATTTTTTGTTTGCCTTTTGACTGCGTCCCAGTATTACTAGGGTCAGTCACCTCAACCTCG
>SACC01000358.1 GCA_009928745.1 Clostridia bacterium | reverse complement strand
GGCGGAGAAAGCAACCAGACTGCGACGATAATCGACACGCTGCTTAAATTTATTACCCTTGATAAAATAGGCGTAAACATACGAGATAAAACGGATGAAACAAATCTATAACAACTGTTATATAAAAAAGAGCCTCAGGCTCTTTTTTATTACCATAACTTTTAGTTAATATTGCTTTTTTTGTCATTATACAGTAAAATGCCTTTATCTGTTTGTAATAGCACCGTAACATGAATTAGATATATAACAAAACAATACTTAATAATGGTAAGAAACATTTTAGGAGGTTAAATGATGCAATTCGGAATGCCGACATTGATAGAAACAAAATCGATAGAAGAATGCGCAAAATTATGCCGCGATTTGAAGCTTGACTTTATTGAACTCAGCATGGACCTGCCGGAATATCAAGTCGACAAATTAAATACAGATCAACTGCGGCAGATAGCAGATCAATATAATATTTTCTATACTATACACCTTGAGGGCTTTCTCGATCCGTGTGTTTTTAATAATCGGGTAGCAAATGCCTATATCGAAACCGTCCTGCAGGTTATCGAAGTTGCAAAAAATCTTGGCGTGCCTGTATTGAATATGCATTTGAACCGCGGTGATCACTTCACCCTGCCTGACAGGAAAGTTTCTCTGTACGATGTATATAAAAAAGAATATCTGTATAAGCTGACCGATTTCCGCAATAAATGCGTGACGGCTATCGGAAATGCCGATATAAAAATCTGCGTTGAAAACTGCGGGGATTACACCCGATACCCTTTTATCGTCGAAGGATTGGACGTATTGCTTCAAGAACTTGAATTTGCCCTGTGTTTTGATATCGGTCATAACGCCGCCGCCGATTATGCCGACGAACCGACTATAATGAAACGTGCCCAACGGTTATACCATATGCACGTCCACGACGCAAAAGGGACAACCAATCATATAACGCTTGGCGAAGGAAATGTCGATATTAAGAAATATTTGAGTCTTGCGGAAAGCCATAACTGCCGCTCTGTACTGGAAGTGAAAACGGTTGACGGACTGAAAAAATCAGTAAACTATATAAATGCGATTATGTATAACAAAGGAGAATAAGCATATGGAAACGCTGTATTATTTGCTCGCCGTGCTTGATGACGCCGCGCAGGAGCGTCTGACCGAACTGTCTGATCTGTTGACAAAGGAAGGTTTTGCTTACACAAAATATACTCCGTATCATATAACTTTATGGGGCGGCGACAAGCCGGATGAATGTACGCTCAATCGCTTCGAGGAAGTATGCCGCACAACGCCGACTATAGAAACCGCACTGGCTTTTGTTGGTCTGTTCGGGCTTGCAGTGGCGTTTTTAGCGCCTTTGCCGTGCCTGCCTCTCATAACGCTTGAAAAAAATATTTGCGGCAATATCAACGACGCCCCGGACGGATGGGTTCCGCATGTCACGCTGCGTATGGGTGATAACGAATATATAAGGCGCGCAGCACCGGTTATCGCCGGACATTTTACGCCATTTTCGGTTCGCATAGAAAAAATCGAATTGTACGAATGCGGAAATGATTATGCAAAGCTTGTCCGGAGCTTTAAGTTACGTAACAAATAATCCGCGTTATATAAATTTCTGATTGATATACGAAAGGCATTCAATGCATAAACCGAATTACATAAACGACGTTCTTCTATATATTGAAAAATATCTGATGACAGAGATAGATCCGAACAGTATTTCAAAGCATCACTTTATATCTTTAAGTCAGTTATACCGTGATTTTTACGCATTTACAGGATATTCGATAAAGGAATATATCCGCAAGCGTCGGATATCCAATATCTGTGAAAAAATCAAGTGTTCTGATATTCCCCTTGCCGTTATTGCCGACGAAAGCGGCTGTCAGACTCAGCAGGCATTCCATAAACAGTTTAAAAGTATTGTGGGCATGACACCTCTTGAATAT
>SACC01000357.1 GCA_009928745.1 Clostridia bacterium | reverse complement strand
ATACAGTCCCGTCTGATGAAGATGTAGATTATTTTAATAAGCATACAGCTGTAATAAACGATCTAAGGGATCACATGCACACTTTGCAGGACATGCTTTCCGTATCAAACCATACAGATAAATGCTGATATGGCACGTATCAGAATTTTAAGGAATATGAAAAAAACGATTTTCAGATCCACCCTTTTAAAGGTATCGGTAGGGTCTCTTATCGTCGTTTCCGCAATTCTGATAATATATTTTTCTTCCGCTACAACCGTTTTTCTCAATAACATAGAAGGCAATACCCGGGATATTGCCGCAGCGATGTCAGACGCAAGAGCCGCTGAAGTAAATTCGATAATCAGCAAAAGACTTTCCGATTATACATCCGGTTTATCCGTATTAAATAATGCCAAATCTATCAACGAAGCTTCCGGTATGCTCAGTATTTATCTTGAAAAGCTCAGATCAAACGAACAGACAACCGGAATAGTCACAGCACGCTATTTCCGCGACGGAAAAGAATATTACTCCGGTGCCATTGACGACAGCTTCATATATCTTGGGAACGAAAGCGAACTGGTAACGACGCTTGTAAATGGCGGAATAACCGGATACACCAGCTCTGTATATGAAGCCGACTACCGTACCGATAAATGTATGGCATTCTGCATACAGACTTCCGAATGTGAATGGATGGACTGTGTTGTTATCTTTGTCAGGATGGATGTAATGTTTACCGATTTATCGGCTTTTTCTGACACAGACAATCAGAATTTTGAACTTGTGTGTATTACGGCAGGAAACGGAAGCGTAATAAAACAAAAAGCTGCCGGTGTTGTTTTTGACAGTATACATACAACCAACAACCTTATAACTATGCTGACCGAAGCCACGAACGATAAAGAGACAATAGATCAGCTTAAACAATCCGTTTTTCGTGGTGTAACCGGCAGCGCTCTGCTCACAATAAACGGCGATTCGTATGCTGTGGCTTTTTCCCCTGTAGAAGTGAACGCAGGTAAACTTTATATCGCGGAAGTGTATGACCCCGATGTGATTTTCCGGGGTAGTTACGAATTTATCGCAAAGCTTGGCGGAGCGGTTGTAATGCTTTGCATAATATTCACCATAATGTTTACTGTTGTTACCGCTATACGCGGTTATTATAAAAGACAACTTTACAAGTCGGATAATATTGACCCTATAGTGGGTTGTCGTTCTTTCAAAAAATTCACCATAGATGCCGAAGATTTTATCGGAATAAACAGGACAGCGGCATTTGCCATGCTGTATATCTCTGTAGAAAATTATTCATATATTAAAATGACCTATGGCGAAGAGATGGCAGCCGACGTGTTAAAATATGTCGGTAAAGTTCTTGATAAATTCATAAGTAAAAATGAAGCCTATTCATATATATCAGAAAGTAAATTTTCCGCGCTCATCCGTTATAACGAAATTAACGATATAATTAACCGTGTTAAAATATTCAACGCTCTGGCTTATAATTTTACTGGGTTAAAAAAGGAAAACTATAATATACGTTTAGGCTTTGGTATATACCCCATAAACAAAAAAGACGGCAGTAATATCCAGCCTATACTCGAAAAAGCCATGTTGGCACACAGGATGAAGCTCAATACTGACAACCGTACCTATATCTTTTACGATACGAGTATGGGAGAACGTGAAGAACGCGAACGCGCTATGGAAGGAAGAATGGATATTTCCCTTAAAAACGGGGATTTCAAGGTGTTTTTCCAGCCCAAGCTGAATATCAAATATGACAGGCTTGAAGGCGCTGAGGCTCTCGTCCGCTGGTATGATTCCAAAGATAATAATTATATTTTACCCGGCGAATTCGTCCCTTTGTTTGAAAACAACGGCTTTATATCAAGGATTGACCGTTATGTGTACGAAGAAGTGTGCAAATATCTTCAGCATTCCATCGAACAGGGGTTGAGGGT
>SACC01000356.1 GCA_009928745.1 Clostridia bacterium | reverse complement strand
ATCCAGCTGAGCTAGTGGTACAAGCATATATATTATATTTATAAGCGAAAAAAATGTCAATTGTTTTTGAAAAAGCCCTCGAAAATTTTGCAGTTTTTTTGACGGATTTGTGTTCAATCCATATCGGACGGCAGGGGTTATTCGTTATGCGATAAAAAATATGCATTATAGCTAAGGCGCGTTAGCGGTTTTTTGTAAGATTACTATTGTTGGCGTCCTAATTTATTGATGTCCCGCATAACGAAGCGATTGCGGATACGCTTTATATCTGTTTATAGATTATACCGTTGTTACTAATTCCGAAAGCCGCGTTGCTTGCGCTAATTATACAAATAATGATATAATATAAATATCAAAATATAATAGTAAGCTACCTATCCCAGCCGAAGGGAGAGGCGCAAAAGTTAGGAGCAATATGCATATAGCCGGTTTTACACCCAATTCATTCGTTGATTATCCGGACGGCATCGCCGCGGTGGTTTTTGTCAGCGGCTGCAATCTCGATTGCTGGTATTGTCATAACAAAGGTTTGATCGATTCGGGGGCGGTGTATTACGAGGATGATATTCTGAAGCGTATCGAGAAGCACAAAGGTATGCTTGACGGTGTGGTGATAACGGGCGGAGAGCCGACGCTTGAGAATACCGAGGAGCTTATAGTATTCATTAATAGGATTAAGGCAATCGGGCTTAAGGTTAAGCTTGACACGAACGGCACTCATCCGGAGAGATTAATTAAGTTATTGCCGTACCTTGATTACGTTGCTATGGACGTCAAGGCGCCTTTTGAAAAATACAATGTTTTCACAAGGATTAGCGATAAAGAAATAACCGCGATGAAAGAGAGCGTCAAGCTGATTCTTGAGAATATTGACTGCGAGTTCAGAACGACCTTCGCGCCGCCGCTTATTAAAGAGGACATCCTTGAGATTGCCGCTTCAATAAGGGGCTGTAAGCATTATTATCTGCAGCAATACGTTCCGACGGAGCATTGCAAAGAGACTTTGGCGCATCCTTCCTCATATCTTGTCGAGACGTCCAATTTGTTAAGATCGAACGGTTACCCTTGCGAGATAAGAGGGATTTGACTATTATTTAATTTATGTTATAATTGCAATATGAGAATACAAGAATCGGGAGAGAACTATCTTGAGACCATACTGCTTTTGCAGCAGAAGAAGGGCAACGTGCGTTCCGTTGACATTGTCAACGAATTGAACTATTCCAAGTCGAGCGTCTCGCGCGCCGTCAATATTCTGCAAAAGGAAGGGCTTATATCGATTGATCCGATTACCGGCACGATAACCTTTACCGAGGCGGGACTTAAGCGCGCCGCGCTTATTTATCAGCGGCATAGCTATCTGAAAGATTTTTTAATGAGCCTCGGCGTCAGCGCGGACAACGCCGAGCAGGACGCCTGCCGTATAGAGCACGTAATTTGCGCGGAGACCTTGGACGCAATCAAAAAGTTTTTGAAAAAATCTAAAAAATAATTAATAATCGTTGACAAGTTTGCCGGGCGGTGATAATATAATAGCGTAGAGTTCGCATATGCGAACCATAAGGCGTATACAGAATCGCCTTTTATAAAAACAACGAGTTCGCATATGCGAACAAAGGAGCAAAATATGGCGTTAGCGTTCGCACCGTTCGGAAAGGAATTGAAAATTGTTAAGATTACCGCGGATGAAAAGACCAGGCGGCACTTGGAGAATCTCGGACTGTTGGTCGGAGCCGACGTTATCTCGATGTACGACATCAGCGGTGACGTTATTATCAAGGTGAGAGATTGCAAGCTCGCGCTTAACAGGTCGCTTGCGATGAAGATACAGGTAGCTTAAGGAAGTGCATATGGAAAAGGTATTAAAGGAATTCAAAATAGGCGAAAGCGGCGTCGTTAAGAAGGTTACCGCGGAAGGAAGGATCAGAAGAAGGCTTTTTGATATGGGCGTGAC
>SACC01000027.1 GCA_009928745.1 Clostridia bacterium | reverse complement strand
CTGTTGCAGATGCAAAAATGCGTATGTTCAATGCGGACGGCAGCGAAGGAAAGATGTGCGGCAACGCAATAAGATGCGTGGCAAAATATGTCTACGATAATGGTATCGCAAGGAAAACAACACTAAAAATTGAGACTTTAAGCGGCGTAAAAACAATATATGTCAATGTCAAAAACGGCAGTGTATATTCAGCCAGAGTGGATATGGGCAAGCCTGAGCTTATACCATCAAAAATACCCGTCAGCTTTGACGGCGATGCTGTTATCAACGCTCCTATTATAGTGGATAATAAAAAGCATAATATCACCTGTGTATCTATGGGCAATCCTCACGCGGTGTTATTCTGCAACGATTTGGATAAACTTGATATGGCAAAAATCGGACCAAAATTCGAAAATTATCCACAGTTCCCCGAAAAAATTAATACCGAATTTGTTAAGGTAGTGGATTCAAAAACCTTGAAGATGAGGGTCTGGGAGCGTGGCAGCGGCGAAACGCTTGCCTGCGGTACGGGCGCTTGCGCTTCTGTGGTTGCCGCGGTGCTTAACGGTTACTGCAAAAAGAACGAGGATATAAGAGTAATACTGCTCGGAGGGGAGTTGACGGTAAAATACACTGATGAGGCAGTCTATATGACAGGAAATTGCGTGAAAGTATTTGAAGGAGTCATTGAGTTATGACAAAATACATTTTTGTGACGGGAGGAGTTGTATCCGGTCTTGGCAAAGGCATAACCGCTGCGTCTTTGGGGCGTTTGCTTAAACAGAGAGGTTTAAGCGTTGCTGCGCAAAAACTCGACCCTTATATGAATGTTGATCCGGGCACAATGAGCCCGTATCAGCACGGCGAGGTATTCGTAACAGACGACGGCGCAGAGACCGACCTTGACCTGGGTCATTACGAGCGTTTTATTGACGTCAATCTGACAAAGTTCTCCAACCTTACCTCGGGTAAAGTATATTGGAATGTCCTTAACCGTGAAAGAGCGGGCGGATATCTTGGGCAGACTGTACAGATTATCCCTCATATTACTAACGAAATTAAAAGCTTTATTTATGACGGCGCAAAAAATAGCGGCGCAGATGTATTGATTACCGAGATAGGCGGCACAACGGGAGATATAGAGAGCCAATCTTATCTTGAGGCAATACGCCAGATATCACTTGAAGTGGGCAAGGATAATTGTCTGTTTATACATGTTACATTAGTACCTTATCTAAAAGGTTCAGATGAGCATAAATCCAAACCCACCCAACATTCAGTCAAAGAATTGCGTTCGATAGGCATATCGCCCGATATTATAATCGCAAGAGCAGACGAGTCGATTGACGACAACATAAAGGCAAAGATTTCATTATTTTGCAATGTAAAAACTGATTGTGTTATAGAGAACTTAACACTTCCAACGCTTTATGAGGCGCCGCTTATGCTGCATAAAAACGGGCTTGACTGCGTAGCCTGCCGAGAGTTAAAACTGGACTGTCCGGAGCCTCAGCTTGACGAATGGGAAAAGATGGTAGACAATATTAAGAAAAGGGACAAGCTTGTAAAAATAGCTATAGTCGGCAAATATACCAAATTGCACGATGCATACCTTTCAATTATCGAATCTTTGTATCACGCAGGTTATGAGCTCGGGGCAAAAGTTGAGATACAATGGACGAACAGCGATATCCTGAATAAGGAGAATATCAGCAGCGTGCTTGCTGAAGTTGACGGAATACTTATTCCAGGCGGCTTTGGAGACAGAGGCATAGAGGGTATGATACTTGCCGCCGGATACGCAAGAGAAAATAATATACCTTTGTTCGGTATATGCTTGGGTATGCAAATAATGACAATAGAATTCGCAAGAAATACCTGCAATTATTCTGACGCCAATTCGTCAGAGTTCGATATTAAATCTGCGCATAAGGTTATCGATCTTATGGAAACTCAACAAGGCGTTACCACAAAGGGCGGCACAATGCGTCTTGGAGCGTACCCATGTAAAATAAAGAAAGGTACGCTTATGGAGAAGGCATACGGAAAGGAATTTATCTCCGAGCGGCACCGCCACCGTTACGAGTTCAATAACAATTATCGCAAAGAATTCGAGCAAAAGGGAATGATTATATGCGGTACTTCTCCAGATGAAAGTCTGGTTGAAGCAGTAGAATTGAAAAGGGAAGTTTTCTATGTGGGAGTACAGTTCCATCCCGAATTTTTATCAAGACCTAACAAACCGCATCCTTTATTCTTAGAATTTGTCAAAGGAGCGTTAAAATGAGAGACTATCGCAAGGAAACAGAGAATAGAGTTGATTTTATCCGCAAAGTGCTGACAGACAGCGGAGCAACGGGCATTGTGTACGGCAATAGCGGCGGCAAAGACAGCGCGCTGGTCGGTATGCTTTGTAAAATGGCGTGCGATAATACAGTCGGTATCATTATGCCTTGCGCCTCTAACAGAAACTACGGACTTGATAAGTCTGATGCAGAAACGGTGGCTGCGGAGTATAATATAAAAACAAATATTATTGACCTTAGCGGCTTAAAGGCGCAATATCTTGAGTTGCTTTCCGAACAAATTAATGTTACGGCGGCGGCAAGCGCAAATATAGCTCCGCGTTTGCGCATGATTACCTTATACGCTTATGCAGCAAGCGAGAACAGGCTTGTAGCCGGTACAGGTAATCGCAGCGAAGCATATATGGGATATTTTACCAAATGGGGCGACGGCGCGCATGACTTCAATCCTATAGCAGACCTAACGGTAACTGAGATTTATGAGTACCTTGAATATCTGAAGGCGCCTAAGTGCGTAATAGTAAAGGCGCCCTCCGCAGGTTTGTTCGACGGGCAGACCGATGAGTCAGAGATGGGCATAACTTATAAGAGTATTGATGAATATCTGCTAAATGGCAAGGTTAGCGCGGAAGATAAGACAATAATTGACAGATTTCACAATGCAAGCGAACATAAGCGCAATTTGCCGCTTACCTACGGAGGCAAAAATGAAAATAAATAGTAATTATCTTCAACTTAAGGACAGTTATCTTTTTTCCAAAATCAGTCAGAAAGTCAACGCATACAGTAAGGCAAATCCAGATAAAAAAATTATCCGCATGGGAATAGGCGATGTGACGCTTCCTCTTGCGCCGGTTGTAATTGACGCAATGCATAACGCCGTTACCGATATGGGCAATAAGGCTACTTTTAAGGGCTACGGCGAGGAGCAGGGCTATGCTTTCTTGCGTAACGCGATTGCTGCTTATTATGCAAGAAAAAATGTAACGCTATCTGCAGAAGACATCTTCGTATCAGACGGCGCGAAAAGTGACTTAGGCAATATACTGGATTTATTTGATTGTGATAATACCGTATTAGTGCCTAATCCCGTATATCCTGTGTATGTGGATACCAATATAATGGCGGGCAGAAAGATAATATACGGCGAGGGTAATCAAGCTAACGGCTTTTTGCCAATGCCCGACAGTAAGATAAAAGCGGATATAATTTATATTTGCTCTCCTAATAATCCTACGGGCGCGGTATATAACTCTGAGCAACTCGAACAATGGGTCAAGTACGCTAATAGTAATGACGCGGTGATATTGTTTGATGCCGCGTACGAGGCTTTTGTCAACGATTCGTATCTACCGACAAGTATATACCAGATAGAGGGCGCGAAGAAGTGCGCCATCGAGTTTTGCTCGCTCTCAAAGACGGCAGGCTTTACCGGTACGAGATGCGGCTATACCGTTGTGCCGCAGGAACTTGTACGGGAAAATGTTGCGCTTAACAAACTATGGTTAAGGCGGCAGACAACAAAGTTCAACGGAGTATCCTATATTATCCAAAAAGGCGCGGAGGCGGTGTTTAGCGAAAAGGGAATTGAGCAAACAAGAGAAGCTGTTGCCTATTATATGCAAAACGCGGCAATAATAGGAGATGCCTTGGCGCGCGCGGGGATATGGTTCTGCGGCGGCGTGAACTCCCCGTACATATGGTTAAAATGTCCTGATAATATGGGCTCTTGGGAGTTTTTTGATTATCTTCTGGAGAACATAAATATCGTAGGAACACCGGGCGCGGGCTTTGGCACGGCGGGCGAAGGATATTTCCGTTTCACCGCTTTCGGCAATAGAGAAAATATTAGCGAAGCATCGGAAAAGCTGTTAAAAGTGTTTGGTAAATAAGGCATATGTGCTTTATTATATATATATACAATTAGCTAAAATAATTAAGGAGAATATTATGACAGGTGAAGTTTTATACGAAGGAAAATCCAAGCTGGTCTGCCGCGGAGAAGATGAAAGCACATATATCATCAAATTCAAAAATACCGCTACGGCATTCAATGGTTTAAAAAAGGAAGAACTTGAAGATAAAGGTAAGCTCAATGCCGAAATATCTAATCTGCTGTTTGGATATCTTACCAAAAACGGTATTAAAACTCACCTTGTTAAGGTAATCGACGATACTACTGTGGTAGTCAAAAAAGCTGAGATTATACTAGTCGAAGTGATTATACGTAATGTGGCGGCAGGTAGCTTTTCTAAGAAATACGGCGTAGACGAGGGTACTAAGCTCAACAACACTGTCGTTGAGTTCAGCTACAAGAGCGACGCTTTAGGCGACCCCTTGATTAACGACAGCCATATAACGGCGTTGGGAATAGCCACACAGGCAGAACTCGAGCAGTTAAAAGTAATGGCGCTTGAGATTAACGATTTAATGAGCGCGTTGTTCCTTAAGGCGGGCATTAAGCTGATAGATTTCAAACTGGAATTCGGCAGATGCGAAGGTGAAATACTGCTTTGCGACGAAATATCTCCTGATTCATGCCGTTTTTGGGATGCGAAAACGAATGAAAAAATGGACAAGGATCGCTTCCGCAGAGACCTTGGCAACGTTATGGATGGGTATAGAGACGTTCTTAACAGATTAAAAAAAGTTTTATAAAAGTTTTATACTGTCCGCCGCAGAAATGCGGCGGACAGTTTGTCGATATCAACGTAAAATTACTAGGGAGTACAAATATATGATAAATAAGCACTTTGATAAGGTTCATGAGGAATGCGCAGTATTCGGGATATCGATTGACACCGATGAAGCGGTGGGTATAACCTATAATGCATTGCTTGCTCTTCAGCACCGCGGGCAAGAAGGCTCGGGCATCGCTGTTGCTTGCGACAACAGTATTTTTTGTCACAAAAACATTGGTCTTGCCAGCGAAGTTTTTTGCGGCAAAAAACTTGAGACAATACCCAAAAGTTATGTGGCAGTAGGTCATAACAGATATTCAACTACAGGTACAAATACAATAAAAAATGTTCAACCGGTTGTTACCGAATATTTAACCGGAAGATTGGCAACCGTGCATAACGGTAATATCACCAATGCGAAAAGTTTGAAAGAGACTCTTAAAGGGTGGGGTGTGAAATTTGACGCGACAAGCGACAGTGAAGTAATATCCTCACTTATCGCTTATTACACAGTTAAATATGAAGATTCGCTTAAAGGGACTATCAAGGCGGCTGAGATGCTTGAAGGCGCTTATACCTTAATCGTGCTTTGCGGCAACGGCAAGATGATAGCCGTTCGCGACCCTAACGGATATCGTCCGTTGTGTATCGGCAAAAATCCCCATGGTTGTGTAGTAGCCTCCGAGAGCTGCGCCCTAGACTGTTGCGGCTTTGAATTCGAAAGAGATATCAAACCAGGAGAAGTTGTTTTGATTGAAGACGGCAAAATAACCGAGATATCTTCGCTAAAAAAAGAAAAAGAAGATAAAGCGGGATTATGTATATTTGAGCATGTTTACTTTGCGCGTCCAGACTCTATAATTGACGGTTTGTCGGTGTACGACGCAAGATTTAATATGGGTAAGGTCCTTGCCGAAGAATATCCAGTGGATGCTGATGTGGTGTGCGGAGTGCCCGATAGCGGCTTAGAGGCGGCGGCAGGATACAGCGCTGCGAGCGGAATACCATTGGCAACTGGTTTTATAAAAAACAGATATGTTGGCAGAAGTTTTATATATCCTACGCAGATACAGAGAGAAAGCGTGGTGCATATAAAGCTTAATCCGCTGAAAGTAAATATCAAAGATAAAAAAATAGTGCTTGTTGATGATTCCATAGTAAGGGGAACGACCAGCGAAAAGATAGTTCGCACCCTTAAGAACGCGGGAGCCAAGGAAGTGCATATGCGTATTTCCTCTCCTCCTTTCCGCTATGCCTGCTATTACGGCACCGATATTGATAACGAGGAGAATCTAATAGCCAACAAACTGGCAATAGAAGGCATTTGTAAGCAAATAGGAGCTGACAGTCTCGGATATATAAGCATCGATGGATTAAAGAACGCATGCAGCCAATCGCAGCTTCCCTTCTGCACAAAGTGTTTTACAGGAAATGTCAGCGACCATCGCAAAAACGATTTGGAATAGTTTATGACCAAATGCGAATGCCGCTTACGCTTGCATTCGGTCGGACTCTTTTGTTAATCTACAATTTGAGAGGACGGATATTCCGTCCTTTTTGATTAATATGCGGATATTAGTAGATAATTTGCCTACAATAAATACAGGCGGGTTAAATTGCGCAATATTTGCGGGTCATAATATAAAAACAAAAAAACTTATTGGGTGATTTTATCAAAAAGGCTTGACATAATACTGCATTTGTTTTATATTTTGACTAGTTTCGGAGTCATATTTGATGAGAACTACTTGACCGCTCTCAAAGAGCTTAGGCCATACGGACAGCCGGGTCAACTGCCGAGCGCGGCGAAAGCCGCATTGTTGAGTGCTTAAATGCACAGCTTATAAGTTGGTTACTTTATAACCAAAGTGTACCACGTACACACTTGTAAAGGTCAATAAGAGCAGTAAAAGCAGTTTTGCTAAATATCCTCTGAAACACACGGTTTGTGATTAATTATAGACATAGTCTATATTAGTTACAGCTAATTAGCCTTTTTAAGTTGTATTGTGGTATGTTCAATACAACTTTTTTTACGGAGGCAAACAATGGAAAGCAAACTTAAACTCTACGGCTTCAATAACCTGACAAAGTCACTCAGCTTTAACATCTATGATGTGTGTTACGCAAAAACCGAACGCGAACAGAGGGATTATATAGCTTATATTGACGCTCAGTACAACTCGGAAAGATTGACTAATATTATGTACAAGCTTACTGAAATGATCGGCGCAACGGTACTGAACGTATCTAAGCAGGACTACGATCCTCAGGGCGCAAGCGTTACCTTTTTAATCGCCGAAGAATCTATGGTAAAAAGTAAGAATGGTGAGACTATAGTCTCTCATCTGGATAAGAGTCATGTAACTGTTCATACTTATCCCGAATATCATCCCGATAATGCAATCGCCACCTTCCGCGTGGATATCGATGTAGCTACCTGCGGTCAGATTACTCCCTTGTCTACACTGGACTTTTTGATAGGCAGCTTTGACTCTGATATAATTACTATGGATTATAGAGTAAGGGGCTTCACAAGAGATATAACGGGCAAAAAATTATATTTGGATCACAGAATAGCCTCAATCCAAGATTATATTGATGACAAAATATTGGAAAAATACGATGCTATTGATATAAATATGTATCAATCCAATATTTTCCACACAAAAATGCTCATTAAAGAGGTAGATTTGAGAAATTACCTTTTCAATTCGGACGTATACGAGATCGCGCCCAAAACAAGACTCAACATCACCAACAATCTGCGCAAAGAGATGATAGAAATTTTTAGCGGTATGAATGTTTACGAGGGAGAATTATAATTGAACGATCAGAGGCGGGCGCCTATATTTGAGGCGCTGCAACAATTCAAAACAATGCGTATTGTGCCTTTTGATGTGCCGGGGCATAAGAGAGGAAAGGGCAACAAAGAGCTGTTGAATTTTCTTGGTGAAAAATGTTTGACAGTAGATGTCAACTCCATGCGACCGCTTGACAATTTGTGTCATCCGATAAGCGTGATACGGGATGCGGAGATATTAGCCGCAGAGGCATTCGGCGCGGCTAGCGCATTCTTTATGGTCAACGGCACAACTTCTGCAGTGCAGGCTATGCTTTTGTCAGTATTAAAAAAGGATGACAAAATCATATTACCGAGAAATGTACACAGAAGCGTTATCAACGCTCTGGTACTCTGCGGCGCAATTCCTATATATATTAATCCGCAGACCGATGAAAGACTCGGCATCTCTCTTGGGATGAAATTAAGCGACGTAAAACAGGCAATTATAGCTAACCCCAGCGCAAAGGCGGTCTTTGTCAATAATCCCACTTATTACGGTATATGTTCTGATATATGCGAGATTGTTAAGCTCGCTCATAACAATAACATGTTAGTGCTTGCCGATGAAGCGCACGGCACACACTTTTATTTTGGCGAGAATATGCCTGTTTCGGCGCTTTGCGCTGGCGCTGATATGGCGTCGGTTAGTATGCACAAGTCGGGCGGCTCACTTACCCAGAGTTCTTTTTTGGTATGCGCAGCAAGCGTCAACTCGGATTATGTGAGGCAGGTTATCAATCTTACCCAGACCACGAGCGGTTCGTATCTATTATTATCGAGTCTTGATATTTCGAGAAGAAATCTTGCCCTCAACGGTAAAGAGATATTCAAAAAAGTATCGGAGCTTACTGAATACGCGAGAGAGGAAATCAACGGTATAGGAGATTATTACGCATATTCGCGCGAGATTATCAATAAAGATTCAGTATTTGACTTTGATACCATAAAATTGTCCGTCAATACTCTTAATATCGGGCTTGCCGGTATTGAAGTTTATGATATTTTACGCGATGAATACGATATACAGATTGAGTTCGGCGACCTTGGCAATATACTTGCCTATGTATCGGTAGGCGATATGGATTATAAGAACATTGAACGCCTTATCGGCGCGCTGACCGAGATAAAAAGATTATATAAGAATAACAAGAACGGCTTACTCAAACACGAATATATTACGCCAGAGGTCATATTATCTCCGCAACAGGCTTTTTACGGAAAAAAACAAAGCGTGCCCCTTACAGACAGCGTCGGAGAGATAAGCGTGGAATTTGTAATGTGCTATCCGCCCGGTATACCAATACTTGCGCCGGGCGAAAGAATAACGCGCGATATTATCGAGTATATAAGATATGCTAAGGAAAAGGGGTGCTCACTAACGGGTACCGAAGATATGAATATTGAGCGAATCAATATTTGGAAAGGAGGCTATTAATGGTGGATCTCTGGTATAGCGAAAATCATACAAAAGGCGTTAAGCTCTCAATTAAAGTGGACAGACAACTATATAGCGGCAAGAGCGAATACCAAAGGATAGACGTGTTCGAGAGTCCGGTATTCGGTAGATTTTTAACCTTGGACGGCATTATGATGCTTACCGAAAAGGACGAGTTCATTTATCACGAGATGATAACTCATGTGCCTTTAGCCGTGCATCCCGATGCAAAAAAGATACTGGTAATCGGCGCAGGCGACGGCGGCGCGGTGCGCGAGTTGACAAAATATGCGCAAATCGAGCAGATTGACCTTGTGGAAATTGACCGTAAGGTTGTTGAAGTATGCAAGCAATTTTTACCGCAGACGGCATGCAAATTCGATGATAAAAGATTGAATATATATTATCAGGACGGGTTAAAATATGTCCGCCGCTACGAGAACGAATACGATATAATCATAGTCGATTCGACAGATCCTTTCGGACCGGGCGAAGGCTTATTCACCAAAGAGTTTTACGGCAACTGTTATAAGGCGCTAAAAGAAGACGGAATAATGGTTAATCAGCACGAAAGTCCATTTTACGAGAGCGATGCAATCGCGATGAAGCGCGCACATAAGCGCATTGTAGAATCCTTCCCGATAAGCAAGGTCTATCAGGCATTCATCCCTACGTATCCTTCCGGACATTGGCTATTCGGCTTCGCTTCAAAAAAGTATCACCCGATTGTCAATCTTAACGAAGGAAAATGGAAAGAATTAAAGATTAATACAAAATACTATAACACCAATCTGCACAGAGGCTCGTTCTATTTGCCCAATTATGTTGAGGAGATGTTGAAAGAAAATGAATAAGAATATGCAAACTTTTATTGGCTGCGAATGCAATTATAAATCTGCGGACATAGTAGTCTTCGGCGCGCCCTTTGACGGCACTACTTCCTATCGTCCGGGCGCGAGGTTCGGTCCTTCCGCTATCCGTCATCAGTCCTTCGGCATCGAGACCTATTCGCCG
>SACC01000355.1 GCA_009928745.1 Clostridia bacterium | reverse complement strand
CTTATGGACGAGCCGTTTACTGGTCTCGATATAGCGTTAAAATCGCGCATCATCTCGCTGTTTAACCGTCTGCTGATAGATAGACCAAAAACGGTGGTTTATGTTACCCACAGCATTGATGAGGCGCTTTTACTATCTGACAGTGTTTGCGTAATGGATAAGCATGGCAATCTTGTCGAATGCTTGGAAATGCCCTTTGACAAGTCACGCCGAAGCATTACAAGTCCGGAGCTTGCAGCGGCAAGAAAAAGACTTCTCGAGATATTTATTAATTTTTCAATTGATTAATCAACATATTTAGCCTTGCGCTTTGCTCAGAAGTGAGGAAAGGCGATATCTGCTCGGCGAAGGCGTCCAGTTCCGAATTATGTAAAGTGCCCTCGCTTTTATTTTTGTGCGCTATTGTAAAAAGCTCCTGCATTAATTCGCTCTCGCTTTTTCCTTGAAATTTATTGATTTCCTCATTCCAATTATTATTACCGCCTGCAGTTTCTTTTTGTGTCGTTCCTTTATTGCCGCTATTTTGATTTTTATTTTCTACTTTACTATCGCCGAAAAAGGATTTGAAGTCTTTTGCCATATGATTTACCTCCGTTTTGTTAATTTGTATGCTTGATGTTTAATTATTGTTACAGGACTTAATTATTAGCGTTACTAAGATTTTAATTTCGTATTAGCGCAAAAAAGCCTCTTTACAAATTCAGTTTTATAAAGTAGAATAATATAAACAACTTTGGAGATATTTATGAAACAAGATAACATTGAGATTAACGAACCGATTGTCGGGGAGCAAATTGCGGAGAAGAAATCCTTAAAACTAAATTATCAACAAACAATAAAGGTAGGCTTTGCCTTTGCGATAATTATGCTTTTTTGGACGGCATACGACTTTGTTGTGCCTTTGCTTTTAGAAAGGGCGTACGGACTATCCAACGCAATGCGCGGTCTTATTATGGGACTTGATAACCTGCTGTCACTATTTATGTTGCCTCTTTTTGGCAAATTGTCGGATAGAGGCAAGGGCAAGCTTGCCAAAAAGATGGGCAGAAGAACCCCGTACATAATTGTAGGTACGATATTGTCAGTAGCTTTAATGGTATTCGTACCGCTTTCTGCAAAGGCGCAGCTTGTGCGTTCGGAAGAGATAAGAGCCAGAGAGTTCGCTGCAATAATGGAGACTGATGCCAGTCAGGAAGCAATGTACGGGATGTTCTATGACGAAGCAAAAGCTGGTAATGCCAAGTATTGCGATCTTAGATATATTGAACAACCGTTAAATAATATTAATACAAGAGAAAAGTATGTTGCAATAAGGTATTATCCCGCGCCTCAAGAAGGCGAGCTTACTGCTGAACAGATTGAGTCGAACTCAAAATATAAAAAGTTTGTGGAAACTGGCGTAACGGTTTACTTAAGCGAAAAAGTTAATACTACAGTTTTAGGTACTGCGGAAGGCAAACAAAGTATTGCAGTCTATATGATTATACTGTTCTTTGTCCTTATAGCCATGGCAACATTCCGTTCGCCGGCAGTGGCGCTTATGCCTGATGTCACGCCAAAACCTTTAAGGTCACAGGGTAATGCGATAATTAATCTTGCAGGAGGCGCCGGAGCGGCGATAGCTTTTATTGTATATACCGTTGCGCTCTTCTTTGAAAGCGATAATATATTTATAATAATATTCGCTACAATCGGTTTTGCAATGTTAATGGTATTATTAGGGTTCAAGTCACTCGTTAATGAAAAGAAAATGGTTGAGGAGCGCGAGATTATTTGTAAAGAATACGGTATTGACGATGCTGAAGAGGAAGAAAAACCGGTAGTAAAAGAGATACCCAACACAGCCGCTGAAGACGAGGTGGAAGTAATCAGAAAAAGTAAGCTTGAAAAGGCAAAATTCAAATCCTTCCTGCTGATACTTGCTTCGATATTTATGTGGTTTATGGGTTATAATGCTGTATCCAGCAC
>SACC01000354.1 GCA_009928745.1 Clostridia bacterium | reverse complement strand
TAACTATGACGTTACTGTAGAGCCCGTGATTATAACGGTTGTTCCCAGCGAGTTGCATATTTTGGTTGATTGCATAACAGTTAGCTATGAACAAAGGGAAATCGATACTGTTTTAGACACCGAACATGCCGATAGACACATATTAGCTTTAGATAGATCGGAATATACTTTGCAGTTTGAGAGTGCCTTTATCATAGACGATTTATTGGTAGAATATGAAAATGAATTTGAAGAATATATAGATGAATATATAGGTTTAGAATTTGCCAAAGCTTCGGGCAAAAACGTAGGTAAGTATCAAATATATCTAAGCAGCGATTGCATAGCAAGAAATACTAACTATACTTTGTGCATAGTGGGTAATTATCAAGAATACTATGCCGACTTTATTTCCACTTACTACCCTGACGGCGCTAGCGGAATACCGACCGATGCGGGCGAAAACGGAGATAATGCTTATTTTGTTATCCTTCCTGTGAGTATGGAAGCAGATATAGATACCGATGGAGAATTATATAACAGAAAGACCAGCTTACGGCTTGATACAGATTATTTGGTAAATTCTACGGCATTGGTAGATGCTAATATTATTTCCAATCTGGAAAGCGCATTAGGTTTTAACTTTGTAAACAAAACCTCAACAAGGGCAAATTTGGGATATTATACCGCTGATGATTATTACGGCGGATACACCTATAATTATTTTGCAAATATAGTCAGCAGAAATTATTTGTGCAGCGGCACCTTGCCGGAAAATGCTCAAAAAGAGATATACAATTATATTCTTAACGGTGTTGTGGGTAGCTTTGTAATATCCCATAGCTTTGACTATACTATTTATCCGGTGGAACTTAGTGTAGATTGTCTAAACGTAGACGCTAGCTACAACGGTACAGCTTATGAACTTGCTTTCAGCGAGTATTCCTTAGTTAGCCCTAGTGACACCTTGTCCATTGTTACCCAAATTAAGGTAGTTTATAACGAAACAATAAATGAAGTTATTGCTACAAAGTTGCAAGAAGCAGGTCAATACAGCATTACCCTTCTTGGGGTAAGCAATTATAATTATGTTTTATCAGAAGTTAGTTTGGGCAAGGTCAGAAATGTTACCATTAGTCCTATCGAGCTAAAAATACTGATAGGCAGTCCGGAAACAAAGCTTGTCCGTCAATACAACGGAAAAACTATTCAACCTATTGATAATAATTGGGTTGACGCTAAGGGTGAGAATGATGAGATAGGGTATTTCCGTACAACAACATATAAAATAGTAAACGATGTGCTGCAGGCGGCGCCTAAGGCCATTTCCATTTATCCCGTTGACCCGGAAACTATGAATTATCCCAGGAATGCCGGTGTTTATGATTTGGTTGTCAGGATAAATTCAACCTACAAAAATTTGAACGTGGCATTTGTTACGCTTAATCCCGAGTGGACGGAAGGCGAGGCAATAGAGAACAAATATATCCCGACAGAATATGATTTTACCATAACCAAAAAGACAATAGCGGTATATAATTGGGACAAATGCAACAAAAAGACTTATGACAAACTACCACCGGCAGTTAGTAATCTCAATCAGTTAATTATTAACAATATGGCGCCCGGCGATGTCATTACCGCAAATGACCTGGTATTTGCGTTTAGCCGTGATATGGATAGTGTGCCTACGGCATTAAGCGGTATAGTTGACAGCGGCGACAATACAAGCGCAGGTTATTTTGATGTCCAAATATCCATAAAGCAAACTAATAGTAACTGGAAGAACTATGATTTTGACATAGAGGGCGATGAAGACTACTATTTGATTAACAGAGTGTCCGTGCCTGTTACCTTAAACACCAGCAATTCCAGCTTAAACAAGCAATACGACAAGGTCGCTCCGTCGGGAGTTTTGAGCGATTTGAGCGTAGGGCAAGCGATAATTTATGATGCAGTTTATTTTGATATAATAATAGAATATTATTATC
>SACC01000026.1 GCA_009928745.1 Clostridia bacterium | reverse complement strand
GCTTATCCCTGCTATAATGTTTGCGCTGATGTTCTTTGTATTGTGGTTCTTCTACCCGCTTAACAAAAAGCGGCTTGCCGAGCTGCAGATTGAAAAAGAAAAGGTACTAAAGAAATATTTTGAAAGCAAAAATTGTGAGGATGTAGAATAGGGAGAATTATGGAAAAAATAAAAATCGGAGTTCAACTTTATACCTTGCGAAAGTATATTAAGGACGCAAAAAGCCTTGCGGAGGTCTTTAAGCGGTGCAAAACGCTCGGCGCAGAAGTAGTACAATTATCAGGAGGCGCATCAGTAAAGAGCGCGGAGCTAAAAAGAATATCAGAGGATAACGCCTTACCGATATGTATAACGCATTCGCCATATAAGCGTATTGTTGACGATTTGAATCGATTGGCAGAAGAACACTTAGAATTTAACTGCAAAAATATCGGTATAGGTATGATGCCCCAAGCCTTCCGCACAGGCAAGCTTGATGACATCAGCCGCTTCGTAGAGATGCTCAATATAACCGCCGAAAAATTGAAGCCATACGGGATGACAATCGCATACCATAATCACGATTTTGAATTCAAAAAAGCAGATGAAAAAATAATATTTGATTATATGATAGAGAACACTTTGCATGAGGTGCAATTTATACCTGATACCTTTTGGATTAAAGTCGGGGGGTATGAGCCGCAATGCTATATAGAAAGGTTAAAAGACCGTATCAATACGCTGCACTTGAAGGATTATAAAAAAACTTTTTGCTTACCCGTTTTTCGCTCCATAGGCAAGGGTAACTTGAATTTTGATGATATTTTGGCTTGCGCCGAGAAAGCGAATGTGCAAAATGCGGTTTTTGAGCTGGATATATCGCCTAACCCGTACAAAAGTGTGGAGTTTAGCCTTAATTATCTCAAAAAAATATATTAAGGATGCAATAGCAAGCATATTGATTTTAACAAAAATTTACATTCTTATCACATACTAAGTCTTTCACATTGCAAGATTAATTATTGACATATCGGAGTGGGCAAAAAGCGTTGTTTTTGCCCACTCCGTTGACATATTAATGAGTAGTTTTGTTCATTATTTTTGTGCTATAATGAATTATTAAGCGAGGAAATTATCAATGGATATATTAATCAGAAGAGAAGAAAAAAATGATTTTAGAGAGGTGGAAGAACTTACACGCGAGGCTTTTTGGAATATTCATTTTCCAGGCTGCAGCGAGCATTTGTTGATACACACGCTAAGAGACAGAGAAGAGTTCATAAAAGAGCTTGATTTTGTTGCCACGCTAGATAACAAGATAGTTGGGAATATTGTATATGCAAGGGCAAAGGTAGTAGATGATAGCGGCGGAGAACATAATGTAATTACTTTCGGACCGGTTAGCGTGCTGCCCGAATACCAAAACAGGGGCATAGGCGGCAAACTTATAGAGCATACAAAAGCTATCGCAAGGTCAATGGGCTTCAATGCTATAATCATCACCGGCGATCCCGAATATTATAAGCGTGTCGGATTCGTAGCCGCAGAAGTGTACGATATAAGAAATAGCGACGGCATGTTCGCCGCTTACCTTCAGCTTTGCGAACTCTATGACGGCGCAATGAAAGGTATTAGCGGCAGATTCTATGAGGGAGAGGCTTACAGCGTCGACGAAAATCAATGCGAAGAGTTCGACAAAACTTTCCCGTATAAAGAAAAGGCGGTTATTGCGTGTCAAGCAAGGTTCTTGGAGTTGACAAAACAAATTCACGAATAAAAATATAATGTCATAAGACATAAAATAGGATGGATTCATTAGTAAAAAATTTTAATGATTTATCATGTTAGCCCTATTAGATTCCTATTTTATTGAATTTTTTACTAATTTTACAAAGAAAATACGCCAATTTATTATGTTTATTGAAATTGTAATATAAAAATGCTATTATAATAGAAGAGAAATTAATTGTAAATATCGATAATTTGTTAACGGTTGCATTCGCGGCAACCAACATTTTGTCGGATCAGGGAGGAAAGCTAATGAGAAAGACTAACACAATTACACTGTTTTTAATAATGATAATTGCATTCGCAGTTTGTATCACGGCGTCGTCGCTTTGTGTTACTTATACAGCCAATGCAGTTTCGTCATATCAAGTGACATATAACGGCAACGGTAATACATCGGGAGATGCGCCGAATACTTCCACGTATAATGGTGGAGATTATGCTACTGTGTTGGGTCAAGGGACGCTTGGTAAGGATGGATATGCTTTCTTGGGCTGGAACTATAATGATAACACTTACAACGACGGTGATTCGATACGGGTGATGTCTAACATTAATTTCCTTGCAACATGGGTGCTTACGGCGGCAGAGTATTTTGAGGGTGGCGAGGGCACTCTTGAGGCTCCGTATTTGATTGATACGGCAAGCCAGCTTCTTTTGCTTGCGTCAATAATTAATAACGAAGCCGATGCGATTGTAATAGACGGCGGCGACAGTGTTGGCTATATTGAACTTCAAAGCGCCCATTATCAGCTGACTAAGGATATTGACCTTGAAAGTATAGAATGGACACCTATTGGCATTTCGGACACTGCCTTTTTTGCGGGGCATTTTGACGGCGCGGGACATGTCATCAGCAGATTTCTTATAACCGAGTATAGTGATTACCTCGGGTTGTTCGGAATAGTGCAAGGCACCGATGAAAATAATGTTGTCATTAAAGATCTTTCTTTAATGAATTATGTTATACAAATAAATACTGATTTATATGAGACATATGCGGGCGGTATTGCTGGAAAAGCGGATTATGCCGTAATCTCCGGATGCGGCAATTTTGGGGAGATTGGACTGTCATCGTTTAGTGAATGGACGGAATTCTATGCGGGCGGTATTGTTGGAAGTGCAGATAACTCGATTATACTTCAATGCTATAATATCGGTAATGTATCTGCCGACAGCTATTATTTTGCTAATAGCGGCGGAATAGTGGGTACAGGTACATATCTGAATATATCGATATCTTACAATTGCGGTGCTGTAACGGCATCTTTCCAAGGAAATCAATATTGCACGGCAGGCGGAATCGCCGGCAATTTAGGAATGTGCTCGGTTGACAACTCTTATAATGAGGGTTCGGTTACTGCTTTGTCTTTAACAGAACTTGACATCAACCAGCCGCGGGTACGAGCGGGCGGATTGATAGGCCGCTCGGAGAGTAATATTATGTCCGATTGCTATAACGTAGGGAGCGTTTGGGCTAATAATTCTACGACCAATGTTAACAGCAAAGTATATTCCGGAGGAATTGTAGGCTTTGCTATTGATACGGAAATAAGCAGGATTTATAATTCGGCGGAGATCGGCGCCTCCTCGGGCGGTTGTGATGTAGTAATTGGAGGAATTATAGGATATTCAAACGATTCGCTCACTACTGTTGAATATTGTTACGCAGAAGAGGGTATGGGCTACGACGCGTTTTACGGCGGCGGTATTGCTCCCCTTATAACAGGCGGTAATTACGAAGCAACCGAGATTGCAATGACAACTCAAGCTACATATTTGAACTGGGATTTTAAGGGAGAGACCGCAAACGGAGAAGATGATTATTGGGGCATTTATGACACATATAATAATGGCTATCCCTGTCTTATGCTTTTACAGCCCGCCTTGACTTGTGCCGGCGATTATTCGGGTGCGATAGATTTAGTAAAGCATTTTTTGCCCGGAGAATCAGTAACGCTGACGACTCCAGTCAGAACAGGCTATACGTTTAGCGGTTGGGCGGAGACAAGCGGCGGAGATATTGAATATGACGGAGGAGATTCGTACACAATGCCCGAAGAAAGCGCATCGTTATATGCGATATGGACACCGATTAATTATATCGTAGCTTTTAATAATAACGGCGGCACGGGAGTTATGAGCAATCAGAGCTTTACATACGATGAAAGTCAAGCCTTAACCGCGAATACCTTTACGCGGGACGGCTATAATTTTGGAGGTTGGAATACTTCTTCCAATAACAGCGGGACGGCTTATGATGATATGGAAACAGTTGGTAATCTTACTGATACTGGGGACGGCACGGTCACTATATACGCAATCTGGTCGCTTAAAGCGCCGACAATAGTTTCCATTCAATCATATTACGGCATCTATGATACCAACCCACATTATATAACAATTAACGCTTCGCATGCTTTATCCGCTACGTTTGAACTTTCTTATCAATGGTATAAAGGCAGTGTCGACGAAGCTAATAAGGTCGGTACCGACAGCAATATGCTGGAGGTAAGAAATGTTTCCGATAGTGCATTATATTATTGCATAATCACTATATCTGACGGAAATGCAAGCATTTCGACAACCAGGGAGGCAACTGTATCAATCGCAAAAGCAGCTTTAACCGAACCGGGGGTTGACGGAGTCTATACCTATACCGGAAGCGCGCAGACCGCGTCGCTTACCGGATTCGACAGCGGCAAGCTGAACGTATCGGGCAATACCCGAACTAATGCCGGAACATCTGATATAACATTTACTATAATTGATACCGATAATTATGTATGGGCGGCGGGTAGCGACGGCAGCATAACTTGGTTAATCAACCCATACAGCTTGACATTAAGGGCAGAGAATAAGGCTGCGAATGCAGGCGCAGCGCTTGCGGCGCTTACTTTCACTGTTGACGGATTTACTCAAGATAACGGCGGTTATATTAATGGTGCGCTTTCAGTCAGCTTTGAGAACGCGCTGTCTACCACCGCCGTTAATAATACTCCCGGCAAGTACACAATCGCTCGCGGAACTTTAGCGGTAGTTGGGAACAACTTTGTAATAGGCGAATTTGTCGAAGCTGTATATACGGTGAAAGCCATTGAATTACAGATTGTTGACGAGAGTGATCCGAATAAGTTTGTTACAATAATTGCAATTGAGGAAGGTATCGATCCCGATATAGTAATTGTTGTGGAAATAACTGAGAATGTTAATGAACAGCTTGTCATACCGCAGTCAAAGGTTGCAGTGGCATTGCTCAATGCATACGCAACGCTCGGTCAAGCCGTTGTGCCGATTGAAGGCAGTATAACCATATCAATATCAGCGGAATATGCAGGAATAGCGGAGCAAGGAAGCTATGAAGTACTGATTATGGAGAACGGAGTGGCAGTTGTTAGAGCGGTAACTGTTTTGGACGGATTCATTACCTTTGTTACAAGCTCGCTCGGCGATTTTATACTATTGACGCCGGCGGCGGTAGCAGGCGGATTATCTGTCGGCGCGATTGCAGGAATCGTGATAGGCTCAACTCTTGCTGCGCTTATGCTTACAGTAGTGATATTGTTCTTGCTGTGGTGGCTGAGGAGCATAATAGTATTCACATTCTTTATTGCGGTATTCACAAAAATTGCCGAAGTGCTCAAATTGAAGAAATCTGCGGATGGTTGGTACGAGCTGGAGAAAAAAGACGCCGCGCGGATGAAAGACGCCAAAGCGTATATTGCAGCGTCTCTTATAACGGCAAAAAATGCGTACCGCATTGAAGCGTTGGAAAAGCTTAAAGAAACAATGAAATAGAGGCGCCCCTATTTGGTTTTAATACTTGATAGCGATTAATAATCTGCCAACCAAAGATATTTTAAAGCAAAAAAAAGACTATGGTTTTATAGTCTTTTTTTGCTGGCTTGAAGTTAAATGCAATGTGCAGGAAGTATAAATTATATTTTATGTGTGTCAGGCTCAGTGTTCTTACGCGGTTCAACATCTATCAATTTTGCTTTCTTTAACAGAATGTACAGCCAAGGGATTAGGGCTAATTGAATTGCGATGCCGGGAAGTCCGGTGACAAAAGCCGAAGTGATAAAGGCTTTAAATGCGTAACCGTTGCCAATAACGCCGTAGACAATGTATGCGACAAGCCCGTACACTCCGCGCCCGATAAGCATTGATGCAATTAGAGTAATATATAAGGACGCTATTAGATTAATTTTTAGCTTTTTTATCAGCCTGAATAATATTCCCGCGCTCACCGCATAGGCGACAAGCTCGAATATCATAATCGTCCCCATTGGATATATCGGCGGCATTCCCGTTAGGACGGAGCATAACGGTACGGTGGCTATCGCGCATATACCACCCAAAAACGGACCGCATATTATGCCGCAGAGCAGTACGGGTATATGCATAGGCAAGAACATTTGACCCGATATTTGCGCCGTATGAAATATATACGGGAATATTACTCCAAGCGCAATGAACATAGCAGTAATCGTCATATCACGGACTTTAATTTTTTTCATAAAACACCCCTTATCGTTTGTATGTTATTATTTTAATATATTCTTCTATAGAATATCGTTGTCTTATATATTGTGATTCATATTTATTACATTCTATCAGTTAATCACAGAGAAAACCCGTTGATTTCTATATCGGTTTCGCAGACTGCAACCGTTTTTCTACGTCTTTTAATGAGGGAATTCCGTCTATTGCGCCTATTGTCTCGCCGTGCAATGACGTCGCCGCCGCCGCAAATTCTAATATCTTTTTGCATTCCTCTTTATTCAATATTGGTTTGTTCATAAGCCTTTGCGAGATAAACAATAGCGCCGCGCCGAAAAAGCAGTCTCCCGCTCCGGTAAAATCTACCGCTTTGGTCTCAAATGGCGTAACGCGGGTCACGGATTTATCTCTCGAATATATGGAGCTGCCCTTATCGCCGTCAGTCAAAATAATAAGACTTAGCCGCTCTGAGATTTTGAAAAAATCACTGATAATATTAGCTATCGGCTTGTTGCCATACATAATGTTCAACTCTTCGCAAGACGCTTTGAGATAGTCGATATTAGGCAAAATATCAGCAATCGCGCCTATACATTCATCCGGGCTATTCCATTGTCTTAGTCTAAGATTGATGTCAAAAGCCGTCCTGCCGCCTGCCTCGCCAATTCCCTTTACCGCTTTAATTACTGCGTATTTTGCGGGAGATTCTATGAGCGCAAAAGAACAAAAATGCAGTATGTCTTCACTTGTAAATTTAATATGCGCTATATCGCTTTCGGTCAAAAAACGATCCGCGCAATTCTTTCTGTTCGCGCATAGCGCGCTGCCTATTGCAAGCGGAGAGATAAGCACTTTGCCTGTTGGATGTATTTCGTCGAACTTAATATTGGATATATCAACGCCTAGCGTGGATAGCTTATTAACTATATATTTTGCTTCGCAATCCATACCGAGCTTCGTGATAATTGCGGCGCTGCCGCCAAGCATCGCTATGGTTGCGGAGAGATTGGCGGAGGTGCCTCCTGCTAATTCCACAACGCGTCCGTCTTGCTCAAATATATCAATCAATGCTTCCCCTATTGAATAAATCATTAACTGTCCTCAAATAGTATTTTAAAACAGTATAACATATTTCAAAAAGCATTTGAATGAAAATAGGATTTTTAATTACGGAAGTACAAAAAAGTATAAATATGCAATACGCTTTGAACGCGAATGGAAAAATCTATAGGTTTACAATACGTTTTGAATAAAGAAGGGGAAAATCGCTATTGAAAATTTTTCCGGTATATTGTATAATGTTTTGAAAGAAGCAATGAATAATATACAATTGTATTAAGCTTAAAAGGGACAGGGAAATATGAAGAAAATTCAATTCAAGAGTTATGACGGCAAGGAGCTTGCTTGCTTTTTGTGGGACGACGTTAAGGAGCCTAAGGGCGTCATACAGATACTGCACGGGATGACCTCCCATATGATGCGCTATGACGAACTGGGCAAGGAATTCAACCGCTACGGTTATATCGCGTTCGGCGACGATCACAGACCGCACGGAGCGACCGCAGGTATGGAGAATCTTGGCAAGGCAGGTATTAATAATTTTAATGAAAACATGTTGGACGAAATCGCGATAACCCGTATGCTGAAGGCAAAATATAATTTGCCCGTGCAGCTTTTTGCGCACAGCTACGGTTCTTTCCTTGCGCAAGCGTACCTTGAACAGGAGGAAAGCCTCTTAGACGGCGTAATACTCAGCGGTTCGGCTCATATGGGGGGAGCAAAACTCGCGTTCGGCAAAGTGTTGACTTTCTTACAGAGGGCGGTTTACCGTATGGACGAGCCCAATCTGATGCTGTTCAATATGACATTTGTTGCTAATAACAAGCCTTTCTTAGCCGATAAGGTTGATAACGCCTGGCTTAACCGCGATATGGAGAAAGTGGCGCTGTATAACAGTGACCCGTATTGCAATTTTATAATGACGCACGGGTTTTACTACTCCATGATGAGAAGTCTTAGCAAGGTGTACAAGAAGAACGCAATGCTGAAGATACGCAAAGATTTGCCGATATTTATTATTAGCGGCTCGTTAGATCCTCTTGGCGGAAGAGGCAAAAAGGTAATAAAACTGTACGACGCCTATAAAGGCTTAGGGCTTAATGTACGGATGAAATTGTACGAGGGCGCAAGGCACGAATTGACCTCGGATATCGAAAAAGACACGGTAATTAAAGAGATGACGGAGTTCTTTGATAGCAATATCAAGAGTAAATAGATGCGAGAGATAAGACTTGACTACGGTAAAAGCGGACATATAATCAACCTCGACAATGCGGACGTATTTTTTCCGTGCGTACAGGCGGCGTTAGAGAATCCGCAAAAGTCAATATCGCAAAAGCTGCATACGCCTGACTTCGGCAAGGCGTTATCCGAGTTAGTAAAGGGTAAGCGGACAGTAGCTATTGCGCATACCGATATTACGAGAGCTACGCCTAATCATATTATAATACCCGCCTTAATCAAGGAGCTATTAGCGCTCGGGATACTTAAGGAAAACATAATTTTGGTCAATATGACGGGCAGTCACCGCGAGCAGACCAAAGCCGAGCTTAAAAAAATGCTTACCAAAGAGATAGCGGATAACTACGTCTGCGTACAGCATAACAGCTTTGATTACAGCACGATGACGCTTGCAGGGACAATGAGCGACGGCAAGCCTTTGTATATCAACAGTCAATTTTTCCATGCGGATTTGAAGATATGCACGGGCTTTATCGAGCCGCATTTTTTCGCCGGCTTTAGCGGAGGACCTAAGGCTATTTTGCCGGGACTCAGCGATATAGAAAGCATTATGCGCAACCACAACGCCGCTAGAATTGCTTCGGAAAAAGCGACTTGGGGAATTACCGAGGGCAATCCCGTATGGGAGAATATCCGCGAGGGCGCGCGCCTTGTCAATCCTGATTTGCTAATTAACGTTGCAATGAATACCGAGGAGCGCATCTCCGCTGTGTTCGTCGGAGAATGGGAGCAAACCCACCGCAAGGGCTATAGCTTCGTGAAGCAGCACGCTATGCAGAAAGTAGATAAAGCGTACGATATTGTTATAACGACTAACAGCGGCTATCCGCTCGATATGAACCTGTATCAATGCGTTAAGGGAATGAGCACGGCGGCGCAAATTGTGAAGGACAACGGCATAATTATTATAGCGGGAGAGTGTTCGGACGGCATACCCAACGGCAGCCATTATCACCGTATTTTGAAGATGGAAAAGAGTCCCGAGCGGCTGTTCGATTTCATTGTCAATAATCCAACAACTATGCCCGAGCAGTGGCAGGCGCAGATACAGACGCGCATACAGAAAAAAGCAAGGGTATATGTATATTCTAACCTTTCCGACGGCGAAATCAGAGAAGCTATGCTGATACCGTGCAGGGATATCGAAAAACTGGTAAGAGAAAACGGCGGGAGCGTAGCGGTATTGCCCAAGGGTCCGCAGACGATTCCGTACATTGATAACAATTAATAGGGGGAATTATGGCAAAACGAGTTATTATTGCAGGCGCCGGTCACGGCGGATTGGTGGCAGGAGCGTATCTTGCCGAGAAGGGCTACGACGTCGAGATGTACGAAAAGATGAGCCGCGAGGACTTAGGTCACGACTGGCACGACACGATGAAAAACTACACCTTTGACCTTGCGGGGATTAAAAACATTGACCCCCAAGATATACATTTTCGTAAGGACAACGTCTTTTATCCGCCCTCGTTAAAAATAGAGGTTGTTGTTGAAGACACTCCCAAAGAGCGTGTAGACTTTGAAGTAGACCGCAAGGTTTTGTATAAGTATTTAATTGATAATGCTGTTGCAAAGGGAGTAAAAATCCATTACAAACAAGAGGTGACAGCGCCGATAGTCGAGGATGGCAAGGTAGCAGGGCTTATCGTCGGAGGCAAGGAAATAAAAGCTGATATGGTAATCGACAGCGCGGGAATGACCTCTCCTGTACTTAGCAAGCTTCCCGAAAGCTACAAAATCCGCGCCGAATATGGAAC